>NZ_JBHWJJ010000105.1:0-29513 GCF_042732005.1 Streptomyces sp. NPDC059851
CCTCACGCCGGACCGGTTCGAGAGCGTCCTGGGGGCGAAGGCGACGTCCGCGCGTCATCTGCACGAGCTGACGGGCGAGCTCGGCATCGAGCTGGCGGCCTTCGTGCTGTTCTCCTCCGTCACCGGGACCTGGGGAACCGCCGGCCAGGCGAACTACGCCGCGGCCAACGCCTACCTGGACGCGCTCGCCGAGCAGCGCCGGGCGTCCGGGCTCGCCGCGACGTCGATCGCGTGGGGACCCTGGGCCGAGGGCGGCATGGCCGCCGACCAGGCCCTCGAAGCCCGGATGCGCCGGGGCGGCGTACCGCCCATGGCTGCCGAGCTGGCCCTCGACGCCCTCCAGCGGGCCCTCGACGCGAACGACACCGTCGTCACCGTCGCGGACGTGGACTGGGAGCGCTTCGCCCCCGGATTCACCGCGGTGCGTCCCAGCAGCCTGCTCACCGAACTGCACGGGGGCCACGACGCCTTCGCCGCCCACCCCGGCGAGGCCACGGGTGACACGCCTGCGGGCGGCCGTCACTCCCTCGCGCAGCGGCTGGCGGGCGTCACCCCCTCCGAGCGCGACCGGCTGCTCCTCGACCTCGTGCGCAAGGAGGTCGCCGCGGTCCTCGGCCACGCCGGCGCGGAGAGCATCGCCGCAGGACGGGCGTTCAAGGAGCTCGGTTTCGACTCGCTGACCGCCGTCGAGCTGCGCAACCGGCTCGGAGCGGCCGTCGGCCTCCGGCTCCCCGCCACGCTGGTCTACGACTATCCGACCTCCGCCGACCTGGCGGACCACCTGCGCCGCGAACTCCTTGGCACCGGTGCCGAGTCGGCCGTCTCCGCCCCGCAGACGGCCCGGGCCGCCGCGGACGATCCGATCGCGATCGTCGCGATGAGCTGCCGCTTCCCCGGCGGGGTGCGCACGCCCGAGGAGCTCTGGCAGCTGCTGGCGGCGGGCGGCGACGCCATCGGCGAGTTCCCGGCCGACCGGGGCTGGGACGCCGAGGAGCTCTTCGGACCGCGGTTCGGGCAGGAACCCTCCTACGCCCGCGAAGGCGGATTCCTCTATGACGTCGCGCAGTTCGACCCCGGCTTCTTCGGGATCTCCCCGCGCGAGGCCCTCGCCATGGACCCGCAGCAGCGGCTGCTGCTGGAGACCTCGTGGGAGGCGTTCGAGCGGGCCGGGATCGACCCCTCTTCGGTGCGGGGCAGCCAGACCGGCGTGTTCGTCGGCACCAACGGCCAGGACTACCTGTCGCTCGTGCTGAACTCCGCGGACGGCGGAGACGGCTTCATGAGCACCGGGAACTCCGCCAGTGTCGTCTCGGGACGCCTCTCCTACGTCTTCGGGCTCGAAGGTCCCGCCGTCACCGTCGACACCGCCTGCTCGGCGTCCCTCGTGGCGCTGCACCTCGCGGTCCAGGCGCTCCGCAACGGCGAGTGTTCGATCGCACTGGCCGGTGGCGTGACCGTGATGTCGACACCGGGTGCATTCGTCGAGTTCAGTCGGCAGGGCGGGCTCGCCGCGGACGGCCGGATCAAGGCCTTCGCGGCGGCCGCGGACGGCACCGGCTGGGGCGAGGGCGTCGGCATGCTGCTCGTGGAGCGGTTGTCGGACGCGCAGCGCAACGGGCACCCGGTCCTCGCCGTGGTCCGGGGCTCGGCCGTGAACCAGGACGGTGCCAGCAACGGCCTGACCGCCCCCAACGGGCCGTCGCAGCAGCGCGTGATCCGCGCCGCCCTCGCGAACGCCGGCCTGGCGGCCGCCGAGGTCGACGCGGTCGAGGCGCACGGCACCGGCACCAAGCTCGGCGACCCGATCGAGGCGCAGGCGCTGCTCGCCACGTACGGCCAGGACCGCCCGGCCGAGCAGCCGCTGCTCCTCGGCTCCATCAAGTCGAACATCGGACACACGCAGGCCGCGGCCGGTGTCGCCGGTGTCATCAAGATGGTCATGGCGATGCAGCACGGGGTGCTCCCGCAGACCCTGCACGTGGATGAACCCACCCCGCACGTGGACTGGGCCGCCGGCGACATCGAGCTCCTCACCGAGCAGCGGGCCTGGCCCGATACCGGGCGTCCGCGCCGGGCCGGCGTGTCCTCGTTCGGTGTGAGCGGTACGAACGCCCACACCATCCTGGAGCAGGCACCGGCGGCCGCTGCGCCCGCGACGGCGGAGCCCGCGGGCCCCGGCACCTGGCCGTGGATCCTGTCCGGCCGGACGGAGGCGGCACTGCGCGAGCAGGCCACCCGGCTCCTCGCACACATCGACGGGCTCGACGGGCTGCGACCGGTGGACGTCGGCCACTCGCTCGCGGCCGGCCGGGCGGTCCTCGACCACCGCGCCGCGATCGTCGCCGGAGCGGGGGAGGAGTACCGCGAGGCGCTGACCGCGCTGGCCGCAGGCGGTTCCGCAGCACAGCTCGTCCGTGGCGTCGCGCGCGCAGAACGTCAGGTGGCCTTCCTGTTCACCGGGCAGGGCAGCCAGCGCCTCGGCATGGGGCGCGAACTCTACGACACCCACCCGGTGTTCGCGGACGCATTCGACGCGATCTGTGCCCGTATGGACGCCCACCTCGAACTCCCCCTGAAAGACGTGCTGTTCGGTTCCAATGGCGCCGTACTGGACCGGACCGAGTTCACGCAGCCGGCCCTGTTCGCGATCGAGGTGGCGCTGTACCGGTTGATCGAGGACCATGGCCTTCGACCGGACTTCCTGTCCGGGCACTCGATCGGTGAGATCGCCGCCGCGCACGTCGCCGGGGTGCTGTCCCTCGATGACGCCTGCGCGCTGGTGGCGGCCCGTGGGCGGCTGATGCAGGCGTTGCCGGCCGGCGGGGTGATGATCGCGGTGCAGGCGTCGGAGGACGAGGTCGCGCCGCTGCTCACCGATCGGGTGGGCATCGCCGCGGTCAACGGCCCGCAGTCGGTGGTCGTGGCCGGTGACGAGGACGCCGCGGTGGTGATCGCGGGCCGCTTCGAGGCGGACGGTCGGAAGACCAAGCGTTTGACGGTCAGTCACGCGTTCCACTCGCCGCACATGGACGGCATGCTCGACGCCTTCCGCGAGGTTGCGGAGGGGCTGACGTACGCGGCGCCGCGCATTCCGGTCGTGTCCAACCTGACCGGCGCCCTTGCGGGCGGGGAGATGGCCTCGGCCGACTTCTGGGTGCGGCACGTCCGCGAGACCGTCCGCTTCCTCGACGGCATCCGCGCCCTGGAAGACGCCGGGGTGACGGCGTACGTCGAACTCGGCCCCGACGGCGTCCTGTCCGCCCTCGCCCAGGACTGCCTCACCAGTGACGGCGGCACCGGCGGAACCCTCTTCGCGCCCGTGCTCCGCAAGGGGCGGCCGGAGGTCGAAACCCTCGCCGCCGCTCTAGGTCAGGCCCACGTCCACGGCGTCACCGTCGACTGGACGGCGTACTTCTCCGGCACCGGCGCCCGCCGCGTCGACCTGCCCACCTACGCCTTCCAACGCGAGCGTTACTGGGTGGACACCTTCGCCGCGGCCGAGGACGCCGCCTCGCTCGGCATCGAACCGGCCGGACACCCCCTGCTCGGCGCCGCGGTCGAACTGCCCGGGGACGGCGGGCTGCTGTTCACCGGCCGGCTCTCCCGCCGGACCCACCCGTGGCTGGCCGACCACGTCGTCGCCGACTCCCTGGTCGTGCCCGGCGCGGCCCTCGTCGAACTGGCGCTGCGCGCCGGGGACGAGGCAGGCTGCGGGCACCTGGAGGAGCTGACCGGCGAGGAGCCGCTCGTCCTCCCGGAGGACGGGACGGCGGTACGGCTGCGGCTGACCGTCGGCGGAGCCGACGACACCGGTCGCCGGCCCGTACAGATCCACAGCCGTACGGAGGCGGGCGACGGTGACGGGCCCATCGGCGCGGCCTGGTCCCGCCACGCCACCGGATTCCTCACCGCGGACGCGGCGATCGCCACCGGTGGAACCGGCAGCGTCGGCGACACCGCACCCTGGCCGCCCGCCGGGGCCGACGAGGTCGCGGTCGACGCGGTCCGCGACCGGCTCGCGGCCGCAGGCCTCTACCACGGGCCCGCCCTCAGGACCCTGACCCGGATCTGGGTGCGGGGCGGGGAGGTCTTCGCGGAGGCCCGGCTGTCCGACGAGCTGCGCGCCGCCGCGGGCGGATTCGCCCTGCACCCGGCCCTGCTCGACACCGCCGTACAGGCGCTCGCGGCGACCACCGCCGCCACCGGTGGCACTGCCGCCCGCGAACCCCTCGCCTGGCGGGGGGTGGCGCTGCACGCGGTCGGCGCCGACGCCCTGCGCCTGCGGATCATCGCCCTCGACGGCGCCGGCACGGTGTCCGTCGAGCTGGCCGACGAACAGGGCGCGCCCATCGCGTCCGTCGCCGCGCTGGTGACCCGGGAGCTGGACGCCGAGCGGTTCGCCGCGGCCCCGGACGGAGCCCCGCAGGACGGACTGTTCCGCCTCGACTGGGTGCGCACGCCGGCACCGGCCCGCCCGGGTGCCACGACCTTCGCGGTCATCGGAGACGGACACGCCCGCCTGGCCGCCGCGCTGGGCCGCACGGGGGTCCCCGTCGCCGCGTACGACGATCTCGGTGCGCTGGACGCGGCCGTCGCGGCCGGCAGGCGGCCGATGCCCGACACCGTGGTGGTGCCGTTCATCACGGCACCGGCCGCGCCCGCAGAATCCGTCACCGACACCGGTGCACCGGACGCCGACCGCCTCGCGCGGGACGCGCGGGACGCGACGCACCGCGTGCTCGCCGTCGTGCAGGCCTGGCTGGAGAACGGCCGCTTCGCCGGCGCCCGCCTGGCCGTCGTCACCCGGGGTGCGGTGGCCGCCCACCAGGACACCGAGGCGGGCGACCTCGCCCACTCCCCGGTGTGGGGCCTGCTACGAGCCGCGCAGACCGAGCACCCGGACCGGTTCGTCCTCGTCGACCTCGATGACGCCGAAGCCGACGCCGACGCCTCCGGCCGTGCCCTGCCCGGTGCCCTCGCGTCCACGGAACCCGAACTCGCCGTGCGCGGCGGGGCCCTGTACGTACCCCGCCTGGCGAGGGTGGCAGCCCGGACGACGGTGGCCGGTGAACCGACCGGCCGCATCGACACCCGCGGCACGGTCCTCGTCACCGGGGCGGGCGGCGGACTCGCCGGCCTCCTCGCCCGCCACCTGGTCGCCGAGCACGGTGTACGGCACCTGCTGCTCACCGGCCGCAGGGGCGCCGACACGCAGGCCGCACCCGAACTCACGGCTCAACTGCGCGCGTTGGGAGCCGAGGTGACCTGGGCGGCGTGCGACGTGGCCGACCGGGACGCGCTGGCCGCGCTCCTGGAATCCGTACCGGCAGAGCGTCCGTTGACGGCGGTCGTCCACACGGCGGCCGTGCTCGACGACGGCGTCGTGGACCTGCTGACGCCCGAGCGCGTCGACCGGGTCCTGCGGCCCAAGGTGGAGGGGGCACTTCACCTGCACGAGCTCACCCGCCACCTCGACCTGTCGGCGTTCGTCCTGTTCTCCGCCGCCGCCGGCACCCTCGGTGCCGCCGGCCAGGCCAACTACGCCGCGGCGAACGTGTTCCTGGACGCCCTCGCCCGGCACCGGCGGGCCCACGGCCTGGCCGCCCTGTCCCTGGTCTGGGGCATGTGGGCGGAGGAACGCGGCATGGCGGGCCGGCTCACCGAGGCGGAGCGCGAACGCGCAGCACGCGGCGGAGTCGCCCCGCTGTCGGCGGCGGAGGGCCTCGCCCTCTTCGACACCGCCCTCGCCGCCGCGGACGACGAGCCGGTCCTGCTGCCGATCGGGCTCGACCTTCCGACCCTGCGGGCCCGGGCCGCGGACGACGGACTCCTGCCCGTGTTCCGCGGTCTGGTCAGGACTCCGGTCCGGCAGCTGCGGGCGGGCACGCCGGCAGCCGGCGGGGCGCACCGTGCGGAGGCGACGACCTCGGACCCGTCCACCGGGGGCGGCGGGCAGACGCTCGCCGAGAGGCTCGTCGGGCTGCCGGCGGCCGATCGCGAACGGACCGTCGTGGACCTGGTACGCGGCCAGGTGGCCGCCGTCCTCGGCTACGGGTCGGCCGAAGTCATCGGCGGGGAGCAGGCGTTCAAGGAGCTCGGCTTCGACTCGCTGACCGCCGTCGAACTCCGCAACCGGCTCGGTGCGGCCGCCGGCCTCCGACTCCCCGCCACCTTGATCTACGACCACCCGACCCCGGCCGCCCTCGCCCGACACCTGCTGGACGAGGTGGCCCCGGACGGCACGGCGGAGCGCAAGCTCTCCGTCCTGGAGGAACTCGACCGCCTGGAAAGCACCTTCTCCTCGCTGGACCCGGCGGAACTGGCCGCAGAGGCCGGCGACGACGCGGCCCACGCGCGCATCGCGGTGCGCCTCCAGGCGCTGCTGTCCCAGTGGAACGAGGCCCGCCGGACCGACGGTGCGACGACCACCGCGGACGCGATCGAGGACGCGAGCGACGACGAGCTGTTCGCGCTCATCGACAAGAAGTTCGGCCAAGGCTGAACCCCACCCACCCCCAGGCCGTACCGCCGGAACCCCTGTTCCGGCGGTACGGCCGCGGCCTTCCCGAATTTCCTCAAATATCCTCGGGTCCCCGCGAACCTCCCTGAACTCCCTGTACTCCCTGTACTCCCTGTAGTCCCTATACTCCCTGACTCCTCGAACTCCCTTGCATTCTTTTGAGTACCTCCACGGTCTCGACCACGCGAATAGGTGAAGCGCCAGTGGCGAACGAAGCAAAGCTCCGCGAATACCTCAAGAAGGTCACGACGGATCTCGACGAGGCGTACGGACGCCTGCGGGACATCGAAAGCCAGGCCCACGAGCCCATCGCCATCACGGCGATGAGCTGTCGCTTCCCCGGAGGCATAGGGACCCCCGAGGAACTGTGGGACCTGCTCGCCTCCGGCGGCGACGCCCTCACCGAATTCCCCACGGACCGCGGCTGGGACCTGGACCACCTGTTCTCGGACGACCCGGACGAGCAGGGCACCTCCACCACCCGTGAAGGCGGGTTCCTCAGCGGCGCGTCCGCGTTCGACGCAGACTTCTTCGGGATCTCCCCGCGCGAGGCCATGGCGATGGACCCGCAGCAGCGGCTGCTCCTGGAGACCTCCTGGGAGGCGTTCGAGCGGGCGGGCATCGACCCGAACGACCTGCGCGGCAGCCAGTGCGGCGTGTTCGTCGGCATGAACGGCTCGGACTACCTGACCCCGCTGCTGGAAGCCGCCGAGGACTACGCGGGCCACCTCGGCACCGGTAACGCCTCCAGCGTCCTCTCCGGCCGGCTCTCCTACACCTTCGGCCTCGAAGGTCCCGCCGTCACCGTCGACACCGCTTGCTCCGCCTCGCTCGTCGCCCTCCACCTGGCCGTGCAGGCGCTGAGAGCGGGGGAGTGCGCGCTGGCCGTCGCCGGCGGCGTGCACGTGATGTCCACCCCCGGCCTCTTCGTGGAGTTCAGCAAGCAGCGCGGACTGTCAGCGGACGGCCGTTGCAAGGCGTTCGCGGCCGGAGCCGACGGCTTCGGCCCCGCCGAAGGCGTGGGCGTGCTGCTGCTGGAGCGGCTCTCCGACGCACGCAAGAACGGCCGCCCCGTGCTGGCCGTGGTGCGCGGCTCGGCCGTCAACCAGGACGGTGCCTCCAACGGTCTGACCGCCCCCAACGGTCCTTCGCAGCAGCGCGTCATCCGGCAGGCCCTGGCCAACGCCCGGCTCTCCGCCGACCAGGTCGACGCGGTCGAGGCCCACGGCACGGGAACCTCGCTCGGCGACCCGATCGAGGCCCAGGCCCTGCTCGCGACGTACGGGCAGGACCGGCCGGCCGACCTGCCGCTGCTGCTCGGGTCGGTCAAGTCCAACATCGGGCACACCCAAGCCGCCGCCGGTGTAGCCGGCGTGATGAAGATGGTTCTGGCCATGCAGCACGGAGCGCTGCCGCAGAGCCTCCACATCCATGAGCCGTCCCCGCACGTGGACTGGGCCTCCGGCGCCGTCGCCCTGCTCACGGAGCAGACGCCGTGGCCCGAGACGACGCATCCGCGCCGTGCGGGTGTGTCGTCGTTCGGGTTCAGCGGCACGAACGCGCACGTGATCGTCGAGCAGGCGCCGGAGGCGGAAGGCGCTCCTGTGGCGGGGGCGCGTTCGGGGATGCCGGTGGTGCCGTGGGTGTTGTCGGGTAAGAGCGTGGCGGCCCTGCGGGGGCAGGCGGAGCGTTTGGCGGGCTGGCTTGCCGGTGGGGCCGGGGTTGCGGCCGAACCGGTGGACGTGGCCTGGTCGTTGGCGTCGACGCGGGCTGCTCTGGAGCACCGCGCGGTGGTGTTGGGTGATCATGTTGCGGGTGTGGGCGCGGTGGCGTCGGGCGGGCTGGCCGCGGGTGTGGTGACCGGCTCGGTGGCTGGTGGTAAGACGGCGTTCGTGTTCCCGGGGCAGGGCTCGCAGTGGGTGGGCATGGCTGGGGAGCTGCTGGGGTCCTCGTCGGAGTTCGCCGTGCGGATCGACGAGTGTGCGAAGGCGTTGGGGCCGTTCACGGATTGGTCGTTGGTGGATGTGCTGCGGGGCGTCGAGGGTGCGCCGTCGTTGGATCGTGTGGATGTGGTGCAGCCGGCGTTGTTCGCGGTGATGGTGTCGCTGGCGGAGGTCTGGCGGGCTGCGGGTGTGCGTCCGGGTGCGGTGATCGGCCATTCGCAGGGTGAGATCGCTGCTGCGTGCGTGGCCGGGATCTTGTCGTTGGAGGATGCGGCCCGGGTGGTGGCGTTGCGGAGCCAGGCGATCGGGCGGGTTTTGGCGGGCTTGGGTGGCATGGTGTCCGTGCCGTTGCCGGCCGTCGAGGTGCGGGAGCGGATCGCGGCGTGGGGTGAGGGGCGGATCTCCGTCGCCGCTGTCAACGGGCCGTCGTCGGTGGTGGTCTCGGGTGAGGCCCTGGCCCTGGACGAGTTCTTGGCCGCGTGTGAGGTGGAGGGGGTGCGGGCGAAGCGGATCGCGGTGGACTACGCCTCGCATTCGGCGCAGGTGGAGTTGCTGCGGGAGGAGCTCGCGGAGTTGTTGGCGCCGGTCGAGCCGCGGGCCGCTGAGGTTCCGTTCCTGTCGACGGTGACGGGTGAGTGGGTGACGGGGCCTGAGTTGGACGCGGGTTACTGGTTCCGTAACCTGCGGCGCAGCGTCGAGTTCGAGCAGGCCACCCGCGTGCTGTTGGAGCAGGGTTTCGGGGTGTTCGTCGAGTGCAGTCCGCATCCGGTGTTGACCGTCGGTGTGCAGGAGACGGTGGAGGATTCGGGTCGGGAGGCTGCTGTTCTCGGGTCCTTGCGTCGTCACGAGGGTGGGCCGGAGCGGTTCTGGCGGTCGCTGGGTGAGGCCTGGGTCCGTGGTGTGGGGGTGGATTGGGACGCGGTCTTCGCCGGTACCGGCGCCCGCCGCGTGGACCTGCCCACCTACGCCTTCCAGTCCCAGCGGTACTGGCCGGAGGCGGCTCCCGCCGAGGCGGAGGCGCCGCGGGCGGAGAACGAGGTCGACGCCCGGTTCTGGGACGCCGTGGAACGCGAGGACGTCACGGCCCTCGCCGAGGCCCTCGCCTTCGACGGCCCCGACGCGGTCCGGTCGCTGGGTACGGTCCTGCCCGCGCTGTCCTCGTGGCGGCGCCACAGTCGCGAGCGGGCCACGGTCGACGGCTGGCGCTACCGCGTCACCTGGAAGCACCTCGCCGACACCACCGCAACCCGGCTGTCGGGGACCTGGCTGGTCGTCGTGCCCGGGACACCGTCCGGGCCGGCGGGTGACACGGTCGGCGCGGTCCTGCGTACGCTCGCCGACCGCGGTGCGGAGGTCCGTACCGTCACCGTGGCGACGGACGCGGCCGACCGGGACACGGTCACCGCCGCCCTGAAGGCCGCCACCGACGGGACGTCCGTCCCGGCCGGCGTCCTCTCCCTCCTCGCCCTCGGCGGAGGCGACCACTTCGCCGCCGGGCTCGCGCTGTCCCAGGCACTCGGCGACGCCGACGTCGCCGCGCCCCTCTGGTGCCTCACCCGGGGCGCGGTCGCCGCCGGGCGCTCGGACCGGGTCGAGGACCCGGAGCAGGCCCTCCTCTGGGGTCTCGGGCGGGTCGCCTCCATGGAGCAGGGCGGGCGCTGGGGCGGTCTGATCGACCTGTCCCCGCAGGCCGACGAGCGGGCCCTGCAGCGGCTGGCCGGGGTCCTGGCCGGCGACGGCACCGAGGACCAGGTCGCCGTCCGGTCCTCCGGGATCCTGGTACGCCGGCTCGTCCGCGCCCGGCTGGACGCGACACCGCAGGTACGGGACTGGCGGCCGACCGGGACGACCCTGGTCACCGGCGGTACGGGCGCGCTCGGCGCGCACGTGGCCCGCTGGCTCGCCGCGAACGGCGCCGAGCACCTGGTCCTGACCAGCCGGCGCGGCCCCGACGCACCCGGCGCCGCCGCACTGCGCGAGGAACTCACCGCGCTCGGCGCCGAGGTGACGATCGCCGCCTGCGACGTGGCCGACCGGGACGCCGTTGCCGCGCTCCTCGCGGCCGTCCCCGCGGACCGACCGCTCACCGCGGTGTTCCACGCCGCCGCGGCCGTCGACAACGGGGTCATCGAAACGCTCACCCCCGAGCAGGTGACCGCCGTCCTCCGGGTCAAGGTCGACGCCACCCGGCACCTGCACGAGCTGACCCGGGACCTCGGCAACGACCTGTCCGCGTTCGTCCTCTTCTCCTCCTTCGCCGCCACCTTCGGCGCCCCCGGCCAGGGCAACCAGGCCCCCGGCAACGCCTTCCTCGACGCCTTCGCCGAACACCGGCGGGCCGCCGGCCTGCCCGCCACCTCCCTCGCCTGGGGGCCCTGGGACACCGCGGTCGGGGACGACAGCGCGGCCGCTGACCGGATGCGCCGCCACGGCATCCTCGCGATGCGGCCCGATCGGACCCTGGCCGCGCTCCGGCACGCCCTGGACCGTGACGAGACCACCCTGACCGTGGTCGACATGGACTGGAAGCGGTTCACGCTCGCCTTCACCGCCGACCGGGCCCGGCCCCTGCTCCTGGAACTGCCCGAGGCCCGACGGGTCATCGACAGCACGGAACGCGAGTCCGCCGAGGACCCGAGCGGGGGCGTGCCGCTCAGCCGGCAACTCGCCGGGCTGCCCGACGTCGAGCAGGAACGCCTGCTGCTCGACCTGGTGCGCACGGCCGTCGCAGCCGTCCTCGGCCACGCCGACCTGACGGCCGTCGAGGCCGGCCGCGCCTTCAAGGAGCTCGGCTTCGACTCCCTCACCTCCGTCGAACTCCGCAACCGCCTCGGCGCGGTCAGCGGGCTGAAACTGCCGGCCAGCCTGGTCTTCGACCACCCCACCCCGGCCGCCGTCGCCGCCTACCTGCGCGCCGGGATCGTGCCGGACGCGGTCGCCGGAGGGGCGCCGCTGCTGGGGGAGCTCGACCGGCTGGAGGCCGCACTCGCGCAGGGCACCGCCGACAACGTCGTACGGGCCCGCGTGACCATGCGGCTCCAAGCGCTGCTCGCCCAGTGGAACGACAGCGGGGACCCGGCCACCGCGGACGGCTCCGCGCCCGCTGCCGGGCACGGAGGCGGCGGTGACCCGGACGCCGTCCCCGACGGGGTCGAGCACCTCCAGGACGCGACCGACGAAGAGCTGTTCGCGTTCATCAACAAGGGCCTCGGCCGTTATTGACGGCCTGCCGATTATTGGTGAAGATGGCCAACCCCCTGAGTAATTCACCTTAATGTGGACGGGGGTTGCTGCCCCCTGTGCGCTCCGGCTCCCTGGGGTGCGTAGGGGGCAGTTAGGGGTTGTCGGGGAGATTGAGCGGCACATAGCCTGCCGCCGAGAAGTCGCTTCGCTCGATATGCGAAGCACCCGCATTTCCGATGTGAATTCTCGGCTCTGCGCTCAGTCTTTTCCGATGCCGTCTGCTGCAAATTGGGTGGTTGCGTTACATGGCGAACGAACAAACGCTGCGGGACTACCTGAAGCTGGTGACGGCAGACCTGCACCAGACGCGGCAGCGGCTCCGCGACGTCGAGGCCAAGAACCAGGACCCCATCGCCATCGTCGGCATGGGCTGCCGCTACCCCGGCGGTGCCGCCTCGCCCGAGGAACTGTGGCAACTGGTCGTGGACGAGGCCGACGCCATCACCGGGTTCCCCGCCGAGCGCGGTTGGGACATGGACACCGTCTACCACCCGGACCCGGAGAACCCCGGCACCAGCTACGCCGACCAGGGCGGCTTCGTCCGGGACTTCGCCCGCTTCGACCCGTCGCTCTTCGGCATCTCCCCGCGCGAGGCCCTCGCCATGGACCCGCAGCAGCGGCTCCTGCTGGAAACCTCCTGGGAGGCGTTCGAGCGGGCGGGCATCGACCCGACCTCGATGCGCGGCAAGCAAGTCGGCGTGTTCGTCGGTACCAGCAGCCACGACTACCTCACCGCGCTGCTGAGCTCCTCCGAGAACGTGGAGGGCTACCTCGGCACAGGCAACGCGGCGAGCGTCGCCTCGGGCCGCCTGTCGTACACCTTCGGGCTCGAAGGCCCGGCCGTCACCGTCGACACTGCCTGCTCCTCCTCCCTCGTCGCCCTGCACCTGGCCGTGCAGGCCCTGCGCAACGGCGAATGCTCGCTCGCCCTCGCCGGCGGCGCCACCCTGATGGCGGCGCCCGGCACGTTCATCGACTACAGCAAGCAGCGCGGCCTCGCGGTCGACGGCCGCTGCAAGGCCTTCTCGCCGGACGCCGACGGCTTCAGCCTCGCCGAAGGCGTCGGCGTCCTCCTCGTGGAGCGGCTGTCCGACGCCCGCCGCAAGGGCCACCACGTCCTCGCCGTCATCCGCGGCACCGCCGTCAACCAGGACGGCGCCAGCAACGGCCTGACCGCCCCCAACGGCCCCTCCCAGCAGCGCGTCATCCTCCAGGCGCTGTCCAACGCCCGGCTCACTCCCGACCAGATCGACGCCGTCGAGGCGCACGGCACGGGAACCGGCCTCGGCGACCCCATCGAAGCGCAGGCGATCATCGCCACGTACGGCCAGGACCGGCCCGACGGGCGGCCGCTGTGGCTGGGCTCGCTCAAGACCAACATCGGCCACGCCCAGGCCGCCGCCGGCGTCGCCGGCGTCATCAAGAGCGTCATGGCCATGCGTCACGGACTGCTGCCCCGCACCCTCCACGTGTCGGAGCCGACCCCGCACGTCGACTGGTCGGCCGGTGACGTGTCCCTGCTCACCGAGGCCCGACCCTGGCCGCGGCACGACGGGCCCCGCCGGATCGGCGTCTCGTCCTTCGGTATGAGCGGCACCAACGCCCACGTCATCCTGGAGAGCGGTGACGAGCCCGCAGCGGACGAGCCCGCCGCCGACGACCGGCCCGCCGGCCAGCCGACCGTCTGGCCGGTCGTCCTGTCCGGCAAGACCGAGGCCGCGCTGCGCGCCCAGGCGGCCGCACTGCACTCCCACCTCACCGACCGGCCCGGGCTCCGACTCGCCGACGTCGCCTCCGCGCAGGCGCTCACCCGCGCCGCCCTGGACCGCCGTGCCGCGGTCATCGCGGAGGACCGCGACGGACTCCTCTCCGGCCTCGCCGCGCTCGCCGAGGGCCGCCCCTCGCCCGACGTGGTCGAAGGGACCGCCACGGAAGGCAAGCTGGCGTTCCTGTTCACCGGACAGGGCAGCCAGCGCCTGGACACGGGCCGGGAGTTGTACGACACCGAGCCCGTGTTCGCGACCGCGCTGGACGCGGTGTGCGAGCGGCTCGACCCGCTCCTCGAACTGCCGCTGAAGGACGTCCTGTTCGGAACGGACGCCGGTCTGCTGGACCGGACGGAGTACACCCAGCCCGCGCTCTTCGCTGTCGAGGTGGCGCTGTTCCGGCTCGTCGAGAGCTGGGGCCTGGAGCCGGACTTCCTGGCCGGGCACTCCATCGGTGAGATCGCCGCCGCCCACGTGGCCGGCGTGTTCTCCCTGGACGACGCGTGCACCCTGGTCGCGGCCCGCGGCCGGCTGATGCAGGCCCTCCCGGCCGCCGGCGCGATGATCGCCTTGGAGGCTTCACAGGACGAGGTCGCGCCGCTGCTGACCGGCCGGGTGGCCATCGCCGCGGTCAACGGCCCCCGCTCGGTGGTCGTCGCGGGGGACGAGGACGCTGCCCTGTCCCTCGCCGAGGGCTTCGAGGCGCAGGGCCGCAAGACCAAGCGGCTCGCCGTCAGCCACGCGTTCCACTCCCCGCACATGGACGGCATGCTCGACGCCTTCCGCCGGGTGGCGGAGGGGCTCACCTACGAGGCCCCGCGCATCCCCGTCGTGTCCTGCCTGACCGGCGCCCTCGCCGGCGGCGAGATGGCCTCGGCCGACTTCTGGGTGCGGCACGTCCGCGAGACCGTCCGCTTCCTCGACGCCGTCCGCTGGCTGGAGAGCCGCGGCGTCACCGCCTACGTCGAACTCGGCCCCGGCGGTGTCCTGTCCGCCCTCGGCCAGGACTGCCAGACCGCCACCGGCCCCCGCGCCGCCGCCTTCCTGCCGGCCCTGCGCACCGGCAGCCCCGAAGCCCGGTCCGTCACCGCCGCCGTAGCCGGCGCCCACGTACGCGGGCTCTCCCCGGACTGGGCCACCCGTTTCGCCGCCACCGGCACACACCGCGTCGAGCTGCCGACGTACGCCTTCCAGCGCGAGCTGTACTGGCCCCGGGACCCCTTCACCGACCTGACCGAACCCGTCGACGGCCGCGCACCCGGCGCCACCGACGCGCGGTTCTGGGAGGTCGTCGACAGCGAGGACCTGGCCGCGCTCGCAGACACCCTCGGCGTCGCCGGCGACGAGCCCCTCAGCGGCGTGCTGCCCGCGCTCTCCGCCTGGCACCGCCGCCACCGCGACCGCGACACCGTCGGCGGCTGGCGCTACCGCATCACCTGGAAGCCGCTGACCGACAGCGAGCCCGCGCCCCTGACCGGCCACTGGCTCCTCGTCGTGCCCGCCGGCCACGCCGACGCCCCTTGGTCCCTCGCCGCCGCCGAGGCCCTGACCGCCCGCGGCACGACCGTCAGCACCCTCACGGTCGACACCACGGCCGACGACCGGACCGCCCTCGCCCCCCGGATCCTGGAAAGCCTGGCGGAGACGGGGGCCCCTGCCGGAGTGCTGTCCCTGCTCGCCCTCGACGAGCAGCCGCACCCCGAGGACCCGGAAGCCCTGGCCGCCGGCCTCGCCGCCACCCTCGCCCTCGTCCAGGCCCTCGGCGACGCCGACGTCGACGCCCCGCTCTGGACCGCCACCCGGGGCGCCGTCTCCACCGGCCGTTCCGACCGGCTCACCGGACCCGCCCAGGCCGCCGTCTGGGGCCTCGGCCGGACCGCCGCCCTCGAACTCCCCGGCCGCTGGGGCGGCCTCGTCGACCTGCCCCCGACCCCGGACACGCGGTCCGCCGCCCGCCTCACCGACGTCCTGGCGGGCCTCGGCACCGAGGACCACCTCGCCGTCCGCTCCACCGGCATCTTCGTCCGCAGGCTGGTCCGCGCCCCCCGGGAGCAGGCCCCCGCCGGCGAGTGGACCACCTCAGGGACCGCCCTCGTCACCGGCGGCACCGGCGCCCTCGGCGGCCACGTGGCCCGCTGGCTCGCCCGCAACGGCGCCGAGCACCTGCTGCTCGTCAGCCGGCGCGGACCCGAGGCCGACGGAGCGGCCGAACTCGCCGCAGAGCTCCGTGACCTGGGAGCCCGGGTCACCCTCGCGGCCTGCGACGTCACCGACCGCGACGCCGTGGCCGGGCTGCTCGCCGCCGTCCCGGCCGGGCTTCCCCTGACCACCGTCGTCCACGCCGCAGGCGTCCTCGACGACGGCGTCCTCGACGCGCAGACCCCGCACCGCCTGGCCGGCGTCCTCCGCCCCAAGGCCCATGCGGCCGCCGTGCTGCACGAGCTGACCCGCGACCTGGACCTCTCCGCGTTCGTCCTCTTCTCCTCCGTCGCCGCCGCCTTCGGCGCGGCCGGACAGGGCAACTACGCCGCGGCCAACGCCTCCCTGGACGCCCTCGCCGAACAACGCCGCGCCGACGGACTGCCCGCCACCGTCATCTCCTGGGGCGCCTGGGCCGAGGGCGGCATGGCCACGGACGAACTCGTCGCCGAACGCCTGCGCGCCGCCGGGCTCCCGGCCCTCGCCCCCGAACTCGCCCTGTCGGCCCTGCACACCGCCCTCACCCTCGACGAGACGGCAACCGTCGTCGCCGACATCGACTGGGGCCGGCTGGCACCCGGCCTCACCGCCGTACGCCCCTGCCCGCTGATCGCCGACCTCCCCGAAGCCGCGGCCGCCCTCGCCGCGACCGGCACCGCCGACACCGCGACCGCAGACCCGGCCGCCGACTCCCTCGCCCGACAGCTCGACCGGGCACCGGCCGCCGAACGCGACGTGCTCGCCCTGGAGTTCGTCCGCACCCAGATCGCCGCCGTCCTCGGCTACCCGGGCCCGGCCTCCGTCGACCCGGCCATCGCCTTCCGCGACCTCGGCTTCGACTCCCTCACCGCCGTCGAGATCCGCAACCTGCTCACCGCCCGGACCGGCCTGCGCCTGCCCGCCACCTTGATCTTCGACTACCCCAACTCCCTCGCCCTGGCGGCCTTCCTCCAGGGCGAGCTGCTCGGCCACGCGCACTCCGCCGACGCCGACGCCGCGCAGGGCCCCGTCGCTGTGACCGGCACCGCCACCGATGACGACCCCATCGCGATCGTCGCGATGAGCTGCCGCTTCCCGGGCGGCGTGGACACGCCGGAGCAGCTGTGGGAACTGCTCGTCAACGGCCGCGACGCGGTCTCCGGTTTCCCCGCCGACCGCGGCTGGGACCTGGACGGCCTGTACGACCCGGAGTCCCTCACCGAGAACACCACCTACGTCCGCGAGGGCGGCTTCCTCGCCGGGGCCACCGGGTTCGACCCCGCCTTCTTCGGTATCTCCCCGCGCGAGGCCCTCGCCATGGACCCGCAGCAGCGGCTCCTGCTCGAAACCTCGTGGGAGGTCCTCGAACGGGCCGGCATCGACCCGGCGTCCGTGCGCGGCGAGCGGATCGGCGTCTTCACCGGCACCAACGGGCAGGACTACCTCGACGTCATCCTCGCCGCACCCGACGGCACCGAGGGCTTCCTCGGCACCGGCAACGCCGCGAGCGTCGTCTCCGGACGCGTCAGCTACGTCCTGGGCCTGGAAGGCCCTGCGGTCACCGTCGACACCGCCTGCTCCTCCTCGTTGGTCGCCCTGCACTGGGCGATCCAGGCCCTGCGGGCCGGCGAGTGCACCATGGCCCTGGCAGGCGGTGTGACCATCATGTCCACGCCCGCCTCCTTCATCGACTTCAGCCGTCAGCGCGGCCTGGCCCCCGACGGACGGATCAAGGCCTTCGCGGCCGCGGCCGACGGTACCGGCTGGGGCGAGGGCCTCGGCATGCTCCTCGTCGAGCGGCTGTCCGACGCCCGCCGCCGCGGCCACCCGGTCCTCGCCCTGGTCCGCGGCTCGGCCGTCAACCAGGACGGCGCCAGCAACGGCCTGACCGCCCCGAACGGCCCCTCGCAACAGCGCGTCATCCGCCAGGCCCTGGCCGCCGCCGGACTGTCCGCCACCGACGTGGACGCCGTCGAGGCCCACGGCACGGGCACGCGGCTCGGCGACCCGATCGAGGCCCAGGCCCTGCTCGCAACCTACGGCCAGGACCGCCCCGAGGGACAACCCCTGCTGCTCGGCTCCATCAAGTCGAACCTCGGCCACACCCAGGCCGCCGCCGGCGTCGCCGGCGTGATGAAGATGGTCCTCGCCATGCAGCACGGAGTCCTGCCCCCGACCCTGCACGTGGACGAGCCCAGCCCGCACGTCGACTGGACGGCGGGCGACGTCGCCCTGCTGACCGAGGCCACGGCGTGGCCCGGCACCGGACGCCCGCGCCGGGCCGGCATCTCCTCCTTCGGCATCAGCGGCACCAACGCCCACACCATCGTCGAGCAGGCCCCGGAAGCCGGGCCCGCGGCCGACCCGGCCCCCGTACCGGCCGGCACACCGCTGCCGTGGATCCTGTCGGCCCGGACCCGGGACGCCCTGCGCGAGCAGGCCCGCGGGCTGCACGCCCACGCCGCCCGGCATCCCGAACTGCGCCCGGCCGACCTCGGCCTCTCCCTGGCCGTCGGCCGCTCCGCGTTCGAGCACCGCGCCGCCGTCGTCGCCGCGGACCGCCCCTCGCTGCTCGCCGCACTGGAGACGCTGGCGGAGGGCGGCTCGGCCGCCGCCCTCGTCGAGGGCACGCCGACCGCGGGCAAGACCGCCTTCCTGTTCACCGGACAGGGCAGCCAGCGGCCCGGCGCGGGGCGCGAGCTGTACGACGCCCACCCGGTCTTCGCGGACGCGCTCGACGCGATCTGCTCCCACATGGACCTCCACCTCGAACTCCCCCTGAAGGACGTGCTCTTCGGGGAGGACGCCACCCTGCTGGACCGGACGGAGTACACCCAGCCGGCCCTGTTCGCCCTCGAGGTCGCGCTCTACCGGCTGGTCGAGTCGTGGGGGGTGAAGCCGGACTTCCTGTCCGGCCACTCCGTCGGTGAGATCGCCGCCGCCCATGTGGCGGGCGTGTTCTCCCTGGACGATGCCTGTCGGCTGGTCGCGGCCCGCGGTCGGCTCATGCAGGAACTGCCCGCCGGCGGAGCGATGATCGCGGTGGAGGCGGCGGAGGACGAGGTCCTGCCGCTGCTCACCGACCGCGTCGGCATCGCCGCGGTCAACGGCCCGCGGTCGGTGGTCGTCGCCGGCGACGAGAGCGCTGCCGCAGCCGTCGCGGAGACCTTCGAGGCGCAGGGCCGCAAGACCAGGCGGCTCACGGTCAGCCACGCCTTCCACTCGCCGCACATGGACGGCATGCTCGACGCCTTCCGGCACGTCTCCGAGGGGCTCGCCTACGGGGCACCGCGCATCCCGATCGTGTCGAACCTGACCGGTGCCGTGGTCACCGACGAGATGGGTTCGGCGGACTTCTGGGTGCGGCACGTCCGCGAGGCCGTCCGCTTCCTGGAGGGCGTACGCGCCCTGGAGGCGGCGGGCGTGACGGCGTACGTCGAGCTCGGGCCGGACGGGGTGCTGTCGGCGCTCGCGCAGGAATGCGTCACCGAGGGCGAAGCGGCCTTCGTGCCCGTCCTCCGCAAGGGCCGCGACGAGGCCGAGTCGCTGGTCGCCGCCCTCGCCCGGGCCCACGTCCACGGCGTCCGGGTCGACTGGCGGGCGTACTTCGCCGCCACCGGCACCGGCGCCCGGCGCGTCGACCTGCCCACCTACCCCTTCCAGCGGCAGCGCTACTGGCCCGCGCTCCCCTCCGGCCCCTCCCTCGGGGACGTCGCGGCGATCGGCCTCGACGACACCGCCCATCCGCTGCTCACCGCCGGTGTCGCCCTGCCCGAGTCCGACGGCATGGTGTTCACCGGACGCCTCGCCCTCGCCACGCACCCCTGGCTGGCCGACCACGCCGTCCTCGGCAGCGTCCTGCTGCCCGGCACCGCCTTCGTGGAGCTCGCGACCCGTGCCGGCGACCAGCTCGGCTGCGACCACCTGGAGGAACTCACCCTCGAAGCGCCCCTGGTGCTGCCCGAGCACGGCGGCGTCCAGCTGCGCGTCCGCGTGGGCGCCGTCGACGACGCCGGCCGCCGCCCGTTCACCCTGCACTCGCGGGCCGAGGGCCTGCCCGCCGAAGAGCCCTGGACCCGGCACGCCGCCGGCGTCCTCGCCGAGACCGCCCGCCCGGCCGCGGCCTTCGACCTGGTCTCCTGGCCCCCGGCCGGTGCCACCGAGCTGCCGCTCGACGGCCGCTACGACGCCCTCGACGCCATCGGATTCGCCTACGGTCCCGCCTTCCGCGGCCTGCGCACCGCCTGGCAGCTCGACGGCGCCGTGTACGCCGAAGTCCGGCTCCCCGAGGGCGCCGAGGACCAGGCCGGCCGCTTCGGCCTGCACCCCGCGCTGCTCGACGCCGCCCTGCACGCCATCGGCCTGGACGGCATCGGCGCCGACGACGGCCTGGGCCGGCTGCCCTTCGCCTGGACCGGGGTCTCGCTGTACGCGGGCGGGGCGAGCGCGCTGCGCGTCCGCCTCACCCCGGCCGGCGCCGAAAGCGTCCGGCTGGAGATCGCCGACGCCACCGGCAGCCCCGTCGCGCTCGTCGAATCGCTCGGCCTGCGCCCGGTCGCCGCCGACCAGCTGCGCGCGGCCCGCACGACCTACCACGAGTCCGTGTTCCGCCAGCAGTGGACCGAACTCACCGGCCCCACCGCCCCGGTCCCGTCCCCCGCGGCCCGGTACGCCGTCCTCGGCGGAGCGGACCCGCTGGCCCCGGTGTGCCCCGCAGACGCCGAACGGTACGCGGACCTCACGGCACTGGCCGCCGCGGTCGACGCGGGGGCACCCGTACCGGACGAGGTCTTCCACCTCCTCGCGCCGACGCCCGAGCCCCTCACCGCCGGGGCCGTGCACACAGCAGCACACGACGGCCTCGCCCTGGCCCAGGCGTGGCTGGCGGACGAGCGGTTCGCCGCCGCCCGGCTGGTGTGCGTCACCCGCGGCGCGGTCGCCACGGCACCGGACGAGGACGCGACCGACCTCGCCGCCGCAACCGTCTGGGGCCTGCTGCGCTCGGCGCAGACCGAGAACCCCGGCCGGATCGCACTCGTCGACACCGACACCGACACCGACGCGGACAGCGGCGAGGACGCCCTGCGGGCCGCTCTGGCCTCCGACGAGGAGCGGTTCGCGCTGCGCGCCGGCACGGTGCTCGTCCCGCGCCTCGCCCGCGTCGAAACGGGTGACCACACCGGAGAGGACGGCACCGACCGCACCCCGGCCTTCGGTCCCGACGGCACGGTACTGATCACCGGAGCCACCGGTGCGCTCGGCGGGCTGATCGCCCGGCACCTGGCCACCGCGCACGGGGTGCGCCGCCTACTGCTCGTCGGCCGGCGCGGCGCCGACGCCCCCGGAACGGCCGAACTGGCCGCCGAACTCGCCGAGTCGGGGGCCACCGCGACCTGGGCGGCCTGCGACGTGGCCGATCGGGACGCCCTTGCTGCGCTGCTCGCCGGGATCCCCGCCGAGCACCCGCTCACCGCGGTCGTCCACACCGCCGGCGTCCTCGACGACGGCATCACCTCCTCCCTGACCCCCGAACGCCTGTCGGCGGTGCTGCGCCCCAAGGTGGACGCCGCCTGGAACCTGCACGAGTTGACCCGGGACCTGGCCCCCGACCTGGCGGCGTTCGTGCTCTTCTCCTCCACCTCCGGCCTGTTCGGCGGCCCCGGCCAGGGCAACTACGCGGCAGCCAACTCCTTCCTCGACTCCCTCGCCCAGCACCGCCGGGCGAGGGGCCTCCCGGCCACCGCGCTCGCCTGGGGCCTGTGGTCCGTCGCCGACGGCATGGCCGGCTCCCTGGACGCCGCCGACGTCAACCGGATGCGCCGGGCCGGCCTGCCCCCGCTGACGGCTGCCGACGGCCTGGAACTGTTCGACACCGCCGTCCTGCTCGACGACCCGGTCGTGGCCCTGATGCGCGTGGACACCGACGCCCTGCGCCCCCGAGCCGCCGAGGGCACCCTAGCCCCGCTGCTGCGCGGCCTCGTACGGGGCGTCGCGCGCCGGTCCGTGGACGCCGCGGCCGTCGCCGCCGGGGGCGAGTCCGAGCTGCGGTCCCGGCTGGCCGGGATGACCGCCGCCGAGCAGGACCGTGCGCTATTGGACCTGGTCCGTACGCAGGTCGCGGCGGTGCTCGGACACGCCGGCCCGGCCGCCGTCGAGTCGGGGCGGGCCTTCAAGGAGCTGGGCTTCGACTCGCTCACCGCCGTGGAGCTCCGCAACCGGCTGAACGCGGCCACGGCCCTGCGGCTGCCCGCCACCCTCGTCTTCGACTACCCGGACCCGACCGTCCTGGCCCGTCACCTGCGCACCGAACTGATCGGCGACACGGACCCGGGCACGAGCGCGAGCACGGACGGCACGGGCACGGCCGCCGGTTCCGCGGCCACGGCGACCGCGGTGGCCGCGGCCGAGGACGAGCCCATCGCCATCGTCGCGATGAGCTGCCGCTACCCCGGTGACGTCCGCACCCCCGAGGACCTGTGGGAGCTGCTGGCCGCCGGCGAGGACGGCATCACCCGTCTCCCCGAGGACCGCGGCTGGGACACCGAGGCCCTCTACCACCCCGACCCCGAGCACCCGGGCACCTCGTACGCCCGCGAGGGCGGGTTCCTGCACGACGCCGCCGAGTTCGACGCTGCCTTCTTCGGGATCTCCCCGCGCGAGGCCCTCGCCATGGACCCGCAGCAGCGGCTCCTCCTGGAGACCACCTGGGAGGTCTTCGAACGGGCCGGCATCGCCCCGTCGTCGGTCCGCGGCACCCGTACGGGCGTCTTCGCCGGCGTCATGTACCACGACTACGGCGCCCGCCTGCACGCCGTGCCCGACGGCGTCGAGGGCTACCTCGGCACCGGCAGCTCCAGCAGCATCGTCTCGGGCCGCGTCGCCTACACCTTCGGCCTGGAGGGCCCGGCGGTCACCGTCGACACCGCGTGCTCCTCCTCGCTGGTCGCCCTGCACCTCGCGGCACAGGCCCTGCGGGGCGGCGAGTGCTCGCTGGCCCTGGCCGGCGGTGTCACCGTGATGTTCACGCCGGGCACCTTCATCGAGTTCAGCCGCCAGCGCGGACTGGCCGCCGACGGCCGCTGCAAGTCCTTCGCGGCGGCCGCCGACGGCACCGGCTGGGGCGAGGGCGCGGGCATGCTCCTGCTGGAGCGGCTCTCCGACGCCCGCCGGCACGGCCACCAGGTGCTCGCCGTGCTCCGCGGCTCAGCGGTCAACCAGGACGGTGCCAGCAACGGCCTCACCGCGCCCAACGGGCCCTCCCAGCAGCGGGTCATCCGCCAGGCCCTCGCCAACGCCCGCCTGACCGCCGCCGAGGTGGACGTCGTCGAGGCCCACGGCACCGGCACCACCCTCGGCGACCCGATCGAGGCCCAGGCCCTGCTGGCCACCTACGGCCGCGAGCACGGCGACGAACGGCCGCTGCTGCTCGGGTCCGTGAAGTCCAACCTCGGACACACCCAGGCCGCCGCCGGTGTCGCCGGCGTCATCAAGATGGTCATGGCCATGCGCCACGGTGTGGTCCCGAAGACCCTGCACGTGGACGAGCCCACCCCGCACGTCGACTGGTCCGCGGGCGCGGTGTCCCTCCTCACCGAGCAGGTGGCCTGGCCCGAGACGGGACGCCCGCGCCGCGCCGGTGTCTCCTCCTTCGGCATCAGCGGCACCAACGCCCACGCCATCATCGAGGAGGCCCCGCAGCCGACCGTGGAGCCCGAACCGGCCGCGGCCCCGGAGCAGGGCGGGGAAGCCGCCCGCGCGCCGTTCGTGCCCGTGGTCCTGTCCGCCCGCGGCGAGGACGCCCTGCGCGCCCAGGCACGCCGCCTCCACACCCGCGTCCACACCGACACCGGCCTGCGCACCGCCGACCTCGCCCTGTCCCTGGCGGCCACCCGCTCCGCCCTGGAGCAGCGCGCCGCGCTGGTCGCCGAGGACCGCGTCGGGCTGCTCCGCGGCCTGGACGCACTGGCCCGCGGCGAGGACGCTCCCGGTCTGGTCCGGGGGACCGCCCGCGAGAACCGGACGGCGTTCCTGTTCACCGGACAGGGCAGCCAGCGCCCCGGCACGGGGCGTGAGCTGTACGACGCCCACCCCGCCTTCGCGAACGCCCTGGACGAGGTGTGCGCCGAGCTCGACCGGCACCTCGAACTCCCTCTCAAGCAGGTGCTGTTCGGTTCCGACGCCGCCCTGCTCGACCGGACCGAGTACACCCAGCCCGCCCTGTTCGCCGTCGAGGTGGCCCTGTTCCGGCTGCTGGACGGCTGGGGCCTGCGACCGGACGTCCTGGCCGGCCACTCCATCGGCGAGATCACCGCCGCGCACCTCGCGGGAGTCCTCTCCCTCCAGGACGCCACCGAACTGGTCGCCGCCCGCGGACGGTTGATGCAGGAGCTCCCGTCCGGTGGTGTGATGATCGCGGTGCAGGCGGCCGAGGCCGAGGTCCTGCCGCTGCTCACCGACCGCGTCAGCATCGCCGCCGTCAACGGCCCGCAGTCGGTGGTCGTCGCCGGCGACGAGGACGCCGCGACCGCCGTCGCGGAAGTCTTCGGCGCGCAGGGCCGCAAGACCACCCGGCTCGCCGTCAGCCACGCCTTCCACTCGCCGCACATGGACGGCATGCTCGCCGACTTCCGCAAGGTCGCCGAGGGCCTGGTCTACGGGGCCCCGCGCATCCCCGTGGTGTCCCTCCTCACCGGTGCCCCGGTCACCGACGAGATGGCCTCCGCCGAATTCTGGGTCCGCCACGTCCGCGAGGCCGTCCGCTTCGTCGACGGCGTACGCGCCCTGGAGGCGTCCGGAGTGACCGCGTACGTCGAACTCGGCCCCGACGGCACCCTGTCCGCACTCGCCGAGGACTGCCTGAGCGGCACCGGCGGGCCCGCCGCCCTCTGCGTGCCCGTGCTGCGCAAGGGCCGCCCCGAGGCCCAGACCCTCGCCACGGCCCTCGCCCGGGCCCACGTCCACGGCGTTCCCGTCGACTGGCCTGCGTACTTCACCGGCACCGGCACCGGCACCGCCACCGGCGCCCGGCCCGTCGACCTGCCGACGTACCCGTTCCAGCGCAAGCGCTACTGGCTCGACGTGGGCGTCTCCGTCGAGGACGTGCTCGCCGCCGGCCTCGACACCCCCGATCACCCGCTGCTCGGCGCCGCCGTCCCGCTGCCCGCCTCCGACGGCCTGGTCCTCACCGGACGCCTGGCCCTGACCACCCACCCCTGGCTGGCCGACCACACGGTCATGGACACGGTCCTGCTGCCCGGAACCGCCTTCGTCGAACTGGCGCTGCGCGCCGGCGCCGAGGTCGGCTGCGACACGCTCGACGAGCTGGCCATCGAAGCCCCGCTCACCCTCGCCGACCAGGGCGCCGTCCAGCTCCAGGTGGCCGTCGACGCCGCCGACGAGGCGGGCCGCCGCACCCTGGCCCTGCACGCGCGGCCGACCGACGCCCCGGCGGAGGAGCCGTGGACCCGGCACGCCACCGGCGTGCTCGCCCCTCCCGCCCCCCACCGCACCTTCGACCTGGCCGAATGGCCACCGGCCGGCGCCGAACCGGTTCCCACCGACGGCTTCTACCCGGCCGCCGCCGCGGCCGGCCTCGGCTACGGCCCGGTGTTCCAGGGGCTGCGCGCAGCCTGGCAGCGCGAGGACGAACTGTTCGCCGAGGTCGCGCTCGACGAGGCGTACGGGACCGACGCCGCCGGCTACGGCCTGCACCCGGCGCTCCTCGACGCCGCCCTCCAGGCCATCGGCCTCCGCGGACCCGGCAGCCCCGGTGCCGATCCTGCCGAGGGCGCCCGGCTGCCGTTCGCCTGGACCGGCGTCCGGCTGCACGCGTTCGGCGCGGCGGGCCTGCGGGTCCGGATCACCCCGGCCCCGTCCGGCGGCCTGGCCCTGGACGTCGCCGACACCACCGGTGCCCCGGTGGCCTCGGTCGACTCGCTCGTCCTGCGCCCGGTGTCCGCGGACCGGCTCGGCGGCGACCGGGCCGCCCACCACGAGTCCCTGTTCGGCGTGGAGTGGGCCGGACTGCCGCTCACCGCCGGCCCGGTCCCGGCCGGCGCGCGCTGGGCCGTCCTGGGCGAGGACCAGACGGACTTCCGCATCGGCGGCGAACCGCTCGAAGCCCACCCCCACCTCGCCGCGCTGCGCGAGGAGCTCGCCGCCGGCGCCCCCGCACCGGACGTCGTGATCGTCCCGCTGTCCGGCACCGCCACCGCCGACGGCCGGGCCACCGCCGCCCGGACCGCCGCGCACCGCGCGCTCGCCCTGGTCCAGGAATGGCTGGCCGAGGAGCGGCTCGACACCTCCCGGCTGGTCCTGCTCACCCGGGGCGCCGTGGCGGCCGTACCGGGCGACCACGTCACCGACCTGGCCCACGCACCGGTGTGGGGCCTGGTGCGGTCGGCGCAGTCGGAGAACCCCGGCCGGTTCGTCCTCGCCGACACCGACGGCACCGACGCCGCCCTCGGCGCCCTGGCCGCCGCCCTGGCGGGTGACGAGCCGCAGCTCGCCCTGCGCGCCGGCGGGGCGTACGCCTTCCGCCTGCGCCGTACCGCCCGCACCGACGACGGCCGAGACCCGGCCCGTCGGGCACGCACCGCGCTCGACACCGCGGGCACGGTCCTCGTCACCGGCGCGACCGGCACCCTCGGCAGGCTCTTCGCCCGTCACCTCGCCGGGGCCCACGGCGTACGGAACCTGCTGCTGCTCAGCCGCCGCGGCGACGCGGCACCCGGCGCGGCCGAGCTGACCGGCGAGCTGACCCGCCTGGGGGCCGACGTGACCTGGGCGGCGTGCGACGCCGCCGACCGGGACGCCCTGGCCGCCGTACTGGCCGCCGTACCGGCAGACCGGCCCCTGACCGCGGTCGTCCACACGGCCGGGGTCCTGGACGACGGCATCATCGACTCCCTCACCCCCGACCGCCTCGACACGGTCCTGCGGCCCAAGGTCGACGCGGCCTGGAACCTGCACGAGCTGACCGAGGGCCACCAGCTCTCCGCGTTCGTGCTGTTCTCCTCGGTCGCCGGCTCCTTCGGTGCCCCCGGCCAGGGCAACTACGCCGCCGCCAACGCCTTCCTGGACGCCCTGGCCCAGCACCGGGCGGCCCGCGGCCTGACCGCGTGCTCCCTCGCCTGGGGCCTGTGGGCCACCGCGGACGGCATGGCGGGCGCCCTTGACGAAGCCGACCTGACCCGCATGGCCCGCGCCGGTGTCACCGGGCTCGCTCCCGAGGAGGGCCTGGCCCTCTTCGACACCTCCCGCACCCTGGACGACGCCGTCCTCGTCCCGATGCGGGTCGAGCCGGCCGTCCTGCGCGCGCAGGCCGCCGACGGCACCCTGCCGCCGCTGCTGCGCGGGCTGGTCCGCACCCCGGCGCGCCGGGCCGCCGCTCCCGCGACCCGGGCCGTCTCCCGGACCGTCGCCGCACCGGAGGGTTCCCTCCGGGAGCGGCTGGCGGGCCTGCCGGCCGCCGAACGGCAGCAGGCGGTGGACGAGCTGGTCAGCGGGCAGGTCGCCGCGGTACTCGGGCACGGCACCGCCGACGACGTCGATGCCGACCGGGGCTTCCTCGACCTGGGCTTCGACTCCCTCACCGCGGTCGACCTCCGCAACCGGCTCACCGCCGCCTCCGGGCTGCGGCTACCCGTCACGCTGATCTTCGACTACCCGTCACCGGCGGCCCTGTCCGGGTACATCGGGGAACGGCTCGGCCGGTCCGACGACCGGGCCCGCCCGTCCGTCCACACGGAACTCGACAAGCTCGAAACCCTCCTCTCGGCGGTCGCCCCCGACGACGCCGAGCGCGCCGGCATCACCGCCCGGCTGCGAGACCTCCTGGCGAAGTGGAATGACACGCACAGTGCACCGGACAGCGCCGCCGAAGAGCGGGACATCCAGGCCGCCACGGCCGACGAGCTCTTCGACCTCCTCGACGACGAACTCGGCCTGTCCTGACCACCACCACCGGAACGGGACGGCCGTGACCGTGACCCCTCCGACGACCTTGACGACTCTGACCACTTCGAACACGGGGATGGCGTAACACATGGTGAACGAGGAGAAGTACCTCGATTACCTCAAGCGGGCGACGGCCGATCTCCGCGAGGCGCGCCGCAGGCTGCGCGAGGTGGAGGAACGCGACCAGGAACCGATCGCGATCGTGGCGATGAGCTGCCGGTACCCCGGGGGCGTCGACACCCCCGAAGCCCTGTGGGAGCTCGTCGCCCGCGGTGGGGACGCGGTCACCCCGTACCCCGCCGACCGCGGATGGCCGGCCGAGGTCCTCTTCGACCCCGACCCGGACAGCGGCATCGAGGCGTACGAACAGGTCGGTGGCTTCCTGCACGACGCCCACCACTTCGACCCTGGGTTCTTCGGAATCTCCCCGCGCGAGGCCCTCGCCATGGACCCGCAGCAGCGGCTCCTGCTGGAGACCTCCTGGGAGGCGTTCGAGCGGGCCGGCATCGACCCGGCCTCCCTGCGTGGCAGCCGCACCGGCGTCTTCGCGGGGCTCATGTACCACGACTACGCCGCCCGGCTGTTCAGCGTCCCCGAGGAGATCGAGGGCTTCCTCGGCAACGGCAGCTCCGGCAGCATCGCCTCCGGCCGCATCGCCTACACCCTCGGCCTCGAAGGCCCCGCCGTCACCGTCGACACGGCCTGCTCGTCCTCGCTCGTCGCCGTCCACCTCGCCGCCCGGGCCCTGCGCAGCGGCGAGTGCACCCTCGCCCTCGCCGGCGGCGTCACCGTCATGTCGACGCCCGGCACCTTCACCGAGTTCAGCCGGCACCGCGGGCTGGCGGGCGACGGCCGCTGCAAGTCCTTCGCGGCCGCCGCCGACGGCACCGGCTGGGGCGAGGGCGCCGGCATGCTCGTCCTCGAACGGCTTTCCACCGCCCGCGCGAACGGGCACCCCGTCCTCGCCGTCATCCGCGGCACGGCCGTCAACCAGGACGGCGCCAGCAGCGGCCTCACCGCCCCCAACGGGCCCTCCCAGCAGCGCGTCATCCGCGACGCGCTCGCCGGGGCCCGCCTCTCGCCCGCCCAGATCGACGCCGTGGAGGCCCACGGCACCGGTACGACGCTGGGCGACCCGATCGAGGCCCAGGCGCTGCTGGCCACGTACGGGCAGGACCGCCCGGACGACCGGCCGCTGCTGCTCGGGTCGATCAAGTCCAACCTCGGGCACACCCAGGCCGCCGCCGGCGTCGCAGGCGTCATCAAGATGGTCATGGCCATGCGCCACGGGGTGCTTCCCCAGACCCTGCACGTCGACGAACCCACCCCCAACGTCGACTGGTCGGAGGGCGCCGTCCGACTGCTCACCGAGACGGTGCCGTGGCCCGAGACCGGCGCCCCGCGGCGTGCCGGCGTCTCCTCGTTCGGCATCAGCGGCACCAACGCCCACACCGTCCTCGAGCAGGCCCCGGCTCCGGACACCGCGGACCGGCCCGACGGGCCGTCCGCCGCTCCCGCGGCCCCGTCCCCCGCCGCCGTACCACCGCTGTGGAACCTGTCGGCCAAGTCACCGGCCGCCCTGCGCGCCCAAGCCGAGAAGCTGCACGCGCACCTGACGGCCCACCCGGAACTGCGCGCCGGGGACGTCGCGCACTCGCTCGCGAACGGACGGACCGACTTCGAGCACCGGGCGGTCCTCACGGCGGCCGACGAGCCCGGACTCGTACGCGCCCTGGAGTCCCTCGCCGCCCTCGGACCGGCCGAATCCGCCGCCGGCGTCACCCGCGGCCGACCGGTCTCCGGCAAGTTGGCCTTCCTGTTCACCGGGCAGGGCAGCCAGCGCCTCGGCACGGGCCGCGAGCTGTACGCGTCCCGGCCGGTGTTCGCCGAGGCGCTGGACGCGGT
>NZ_JBHWJJ010000106.1:0-29486 GCF_042732005.1 Streptomyces sp. NPDC059851
CGGACCCCCGCCGCACGGGCGACTGGTGCCGGTGGCGGGGCGGCGCGCGGCGCGCCCTGCGGAACCGGGCGCGGCGGGCGCCGGAGGGCCGGGGCCCGGGGCCCGGAGCGGGGGTCGGGCGAGTCGGCCGGGTGGGGCGGGCCGGCGCGTCGGGCGGGGCCGGGGCAGCTGCGGCCGGAGTCCGGGGACGGTAGCCCGACCGGCCCACTGGCACCGCGGGCCGTTGCCGAGGGCCGTTGCCGCGCCCCGGCGCGGTACGGCAGTCCGGTGCCGCCTCCGTACCGGGGGTCAGTGGCCCGTCCGTACGAACCGGCGCGCCCGCCGGCCCCGGTCAGCGGGCGGGCCGGCCGCCATGGCCGGTCGGCCGCCGTTCCGGCGGTACCACGGCCATGCCCCGTGCCGCCGGCTGCCCGACAGGCCACCGGACGCACCGGCCGGCCGGTGGGTTCCGGGGACGGGGGCGGCCCTGCGGCGGGCCGGCCGCCCGCGCGCCGGGAGCGGTCCGGACGGCGGGCGGGGGCGGGTCCGCGGCCACGCGCGAATCACCGGGTCAGTGTTAGAAATGGCTCATGACCGGACGTTTTGGTCGACCGCCCGGGGAGTCACCGCCCCGGCTGTCGGCCGAGCTCGACCCGAGACTGCTCGCGCGCCTCTCCCGGGGTGCGCACAGCGTCGCCGGTCAGGTCTTCGCGCTCCAGGCCCTCCTCGTGGCCCTGCTGATCACCGCCGCCGCGCTGGCGCTGTACTTCCAGGCCCGCTACGACAGCGAGCGCGAGGCGCGGAACCGCTCCCTCGCGGCCGCCGAGGCCTTCGCCCACGCCCCCGGCCTGCCGGCGGCCCTGGACTCCCCCGACCCCACGCGCGCCCTCCAGCCGCTGACCGAGGCCGCCCGCCAGGCCGCCGACGTCGACTTCATCGCCGTCATGAGCACCAACGGGATCCGCTACACCGACTCGCGCCCGGAGCTGATCGGCGCGCGCGCCGGCGGGGACCTCTCGCGGGCCGTCTCCGGGGAGTCCTTCATCGAGCTGTTCCGCGGCGAGCCCGGAGACGCGGTCCGCGCGGTGGTGCCCGTGCGGGAGCCGGGCGGGATGGTCGTGGGCCTGGTCGCCACCGGGATAGACGTCGAGAACGTCTCGAACGTGGTGGAGGGCCAGCTGCCGCTGCTGCTGGGGGCGGCGGGTGCCGCACTGCTGGTGGGCACGGCCGGCGCGGCGCTGGTCAGCCGGCGGCTACGGCGCCAGACCCGGGGTCTCGGCGCCGCCGAGATGGCCCGGATGAACGAGCACCACGAGGCGGTGCTGCACGCCGTGCGCGAGGGCGTCCTCATCATCAGCGCCGACCACCGGCTGCTGCTCGCGAACGACGAGGCGAGGCGGCTGCTGGACCTTCCGCCCGGGGCCGAGGGACGCAACGTCACCGATCTCGGGCTCGACGCCCGCACCACCTCGCTGCTGCTGTCCGGGCGGGTCGCGACGGACGAGGTGCACCTGGCGGGCGACCGGCTCCTCGCCCTCAACGTGCGCCCCACCCAGCCGCACAAGGGGCGGCCCACCGGCAGCGTCATGACCCTGCGCGACTCCACCGAGCTCGCCGCGCTCTCCGGGCGCGCCGAGGTGGCCCGGGAGCGGCTCCAGATGCTGTACGAGGCCGGGGTGCGGATCGGGACGACGCTGGACGTGGTGCGCACGGCGGAGGAGCTGACGGAGGTCGCCGTGCCCCGGTTCGCGGACTTCGTCACGGTGGAGCTGCTGGAGCCGGTGCTGCACGGGGACGATCCGGCGCTCGCCGCCGGCAAGCACTCGGAGATGCGGCGGGCGGCGATGGGCGGGGTCCGCACCGACCAGCCGCTGCAGCCGGTGGGGGACGTCATCCGCTTCGACGTGCCGACGGCCCCGATGGCCACGGCCCTGGACGCCGGGCGGGCGGTGCTCGCGGAGGACCTCAACGCGGCGATGGGCTGGCGTGCCCAGGACGAGGCCGGTACCCGTGGAGCCCTGGAGTACGGGCTGCACTCGCTGATCTCGGTGCCGTTGCAGGCCCGCGGCGTGGTGCTGGGCATGGCGAACTTCTGGCGGGCCGCCGCCACGCCCGAGGCGTTCGACGAGGAGGACCTGTCGTTCGCGGAGGAGCTGGGGGCCCGGGCGGCCGTCTCCATCGACAACGCCCGCCGCTACACGAGGGAGCACGCGACGGCAGTCACCCTCCAGCGCAGCCTGCTGCCGCGGGTGCTGCCCGACCAGAGCGCCGTGGACGCGGCCTTCCGGTACCTGCCGGCGAAGGCGGGGGTGGGCGGGGACTGGTTCGACGTGATCCCGCTCGCGGGCACCCGGGTGGCGCTGATCGTCGGCGACGTGGTGGGCCACGGGGTGCACGCGGCGGCCACCATGGGGCGTCTGCGGACGGCCGTGCACAACTTCTCCACCCTCGACATGCAGCCGGACGAGCTGCTGGGCCACCTGGACGAGCTGATCGACCGGATCGACCAGAACGAGTCCGCGGCCGCCCCCGGTCCGGACGACGACGACCTGGCGGGCGCGGGGGAGGCGGCCTCGGTCACCGGTGCGACCTGCCTGTACGCGGTCTACGACCCGGTGTCCGGGAGCTGCACGATGGCGAGCGCGGGACATCCGGGGCCCGCGCTGGTCTGGCCGGACGGGCGGGTGGAGTTCCCCGAGCTGCCGGTCGGCCTGCCCCTGGGGGTGGGCGGCATGCCGTTCGAGGCGGTGGAGCTGCGGCTGCCGGAGTCGAGCCGGCTGGTGCTGTTCACGGACGGGCTGCTGGAGGACCGCGACCGGGATTTCGACAGCGGCCTGGTGCTGCTGTCCGAGACCCTCGCCCGGCCGGGCCGCAGCCCCGACCAGGCCTGCGGGGACGTGCTGGACGCACTGCTGTTCCCGGCGCCGAGCGACGACATCGCCCTGCTGATCGCCGACACGCGGCGCCTGGAGTCCGACCGGATCGCGGAGTGGGAGGTGCCGGCGGACCCGGCGGCCGTCTCCCGGGTGCGGGGGGTGAGCACCGCCCAGCTGACCACGTGGGGGTTGGAGGAGATCGCGTTCACCGCGGAACTGATCCTGAGCGAGCTCGTCACGAATGCCATCCGGTACGGGAACGCGCCCATCCGGGTGCGGATGCTGCGGGACCGCCAACTGATCTGCGAGGTGTCCGATGCCAGCAGCACCTCCCCGCACCTGCGGTACGCGGCCACCACCGACGAGGGGGGCCGGGGCCTGTTCCTGGTGGCCCAGTACGCGGACCGTTGGGGGACCCGCTACACCCGGCGCGGCAAGGTGATCTGGGCCGAGCTGCCGCTCACGGACGGTGGCGAGCCCGCCGTTCCCGCACCCGACCTGGACGCCTTGGAGGACCTGGCCTGGTGAGCCGCCCCGACGGCGGAGCCGCCCGACCCGCCGGATCCGCCCGACCCGCCCGAAGCAGCCCCCGAGCCCGCTCGGGCTAGCCGGGCGACTGGTTTCGGCCCGGCGCCGTGCGGGCCAGCAAGAGGGCCACGTCGTCCTGCGGGGCGGTGGGCAGCAGGTGGGTCAGGACCGCCTCGCACAGCAGGTCCAGGGGGACGTCCCGGTCGCGCAGGACCCGGCCGAGCTGGGCCATGCCCTGGTCGAGGTCGCGGTCACGGGCCTCGATGAGCCCGTCGGTGTAGAGCACGAGGAGGCTGCCGGACGGCAGGGCCACCTCCTCCGTGCGGAACTCGCGGCCGCCGGTGCCCAGCGGGGTGCCGGGCGGGCCGTCGAGGAAGGTGACCTGCCCGCCCGGGGCGGCCACGGCCGGCGGGGGGTGGCCTGCGCGGGCGATGGTGCAGCCGCCGGAGGCCGGGTCGTGGACGGCGTACACGCAGGTGGCCATCTCGTCCTCGCCGAGGTCGGCCACCACCGCGTCGAGGGAACGGAGCAGCTGGGCCGGGGGCACGCCGTGCCGGGCCAGGGTGCGGACGGCGGTGCGGAGCTGCCCCATGACGGCGGCGGCGTGGATGCCGTGTCCCATGACGTCCCCGATGACCAGGCCGGTGCGGCCGCCGGGCAGCTGGAAGACGTCGTACCAGTCCCCGCCGACGTCGTGGTCGCTGGCCGGCAGGTAGCGGCCCGTCAGCTCCAGGCCGCTCACCAGGGGCAGGGCGCTGTTGCTGAGGCTGCGTTGCAGGGTGAGGGCGGCACGGCGCTGGTTGGTGTACATGCGGGCGTTGTCGATGTTGAGGGCGGCGCGGGCGACGACCTCGTCGATCAGGACGCAGTCCTGCTCGTCGAAGGGCTCGCGGCTGGCCAGCCGGGTCACGGTGACGGCGCCGAGCACGGTGCCGCGGGCGACGAGGGGGATCAGCCGGGCGGAACCGAGGGTCGAGAGGTAGGCGCGCAGCGGCTCGGCACGCGGGTCCGGGATGAGGGCGGGGATGTCGGAGCGGTACAGGTTCATGGGCCGGCCGGCGTCGATGACCTGCTCGTACACCGTCCCGGCGGGAATCTTGAAGGTCTGGCCGGGCAGCAGCCTCGCGGTGGGTGCGGTCGGATCGGGGAAGACGGCCGCGAGGCGGCGCAGCACGCCGCGGTGCGAGCCGGCGGCGTCGTCGGGGGCGAGGACGGCCTCCAGCAGCTGTACGTCGGCGGAGTCGGCGAGCTGCGGTACGAGGACCTGGGCGATCTCCTCGGCGGTCTGCCGCAGGTCGAGGGTGGTGCCGATGCGGGTGCCGGCCTCGGCGAGCACGGCGAAGCGGCGGCGGGCCCGTTCGGCCTCGATCTGGGCGTGCTGGCTGTCGGTGATGTCGATGAGCGAGGCGATCAGGCCCAGGGGGCGGCCGGACACGTCGAGGAGCGGAGCGTACGAGCAGGACCAGGTGTGGTCGTGGTCGGGGTCGGCGGGGGTGCGGCCGGTGCGTCGGACGTCGACGACGGCCGTGCCGCGTTCCAGGACCTGCCGCATGGTCGCCTCCAGGGCGTCGGCGTTGACGCCCGGGACGACCTCCGTGAGCCGTTTGCCGAGGTGGCCGGCGGGGCTGACGCCGTTCATCCGGGCCAGGGCGTCGTTGACCCGTAGGAACCGCAGGTCGGTGCCGAGGGTGGCCAGGCCGATGGGCGACTGGGTGAACAGGGACTGGAGGGCGGCGAGGGAGTCCCGCATCCGCAGGACCTCGGAGGTCTCCACGGCGATCAGCATGGCGCCGGTGCGTCCCTGCGCGTCGGCGGCGGGGACGATCCACATCTCCATGGTGACGCGGTGGCCGTCGCGGTGGCGTACGGGCAGGGTGCCGACGACGGTCTCGCCGGCCTGCACGCGCCGGGTCAGTTGGTGGGCGAGCTCCTGGTTGGCATCGGGGACGAGCACCTCGGTGCCGGCGCGGCCGAGGATGTCCTGGGGGCGGTGCCCGAGCAGGTCCTGGGCGGCCAGCGACCATTCGACGACCTGCCCGTCGGCGTCCTCCCGCCACAGGGCGATCGGCAGCAGTTCCCGGAGCACACCCGCGTACCCGACGGCCACGGCCGGCCGCTCCGGGACCTCGCTCGTCGACTGGTATGCGTCCACCGCACCGACCTCACCCCGGGGGGTCCGATTCCTACCGATTCACCCTATCCGAGGCTCAGGGGGAGGGCCCCGCGTCGTCACCCTGCGGGCGCGGCCGGGGGTACAGCCAGGGCAGTACGAACGTCACCCAGAACAGGACGGCGTACAGGATCAGCGCACCCCACCAGCCGCCGAGCGGGCCCCGGCCGAACTGGATCAGCCCGGCCACCACGCCCGCGGCGGCCGCCGCGGGGAGCAGCTGCTGCCACCGGTCGGCGCCCACGTCCAGCAGGGCCCCCGCGGCCAGGGCGAAGGCGGCGCCGACGATCACCGTGCGCCAGCCGGCGCCGACGTCCGGGGGGTGCAGCCCGCGCAGCAACCAGAGGGCGAGCGGCGGGCCGGCCGCGAGCAGGAGCGCGGTGGTCCGGCGCGGCCAGGGCGGGCGGACCAGCTGCCGCGCCACGCCCGCCAGCGCGGCCATGGCGTACAGGCAGACGGGGACGTGCCCGAGGAGGGAGGACCACCGGCCCGTGCTGAAGGCGATGCCGGTCCACATCAGCGCGGCAGCGGCCAGGGCGTGCCAGGGGGCCAGGACCGCGCACAACGGCGGCAGGTAGACCAGCGGTTTCAGCGCCCCGAGCACCCCCTGCACCAGGCGGGCGCCGGCCCGGCCGGTGGGCTGGAGGGCCGGCCAGGCGATGAGTCCGGCGCGCAGGGCGGACCGGCGCGGGTCACGGGCGCGGAGCAGCCGACCGACGCCCTCGGCGCCGATCTCCCGGAAGGCGTCCAGTGCGCCGTCGAAGGCGCCGGGTTCCAGGGGCGGCGGGGCGGGCGGCGGGTCCGGCGGCCGGTTGCCGCCGCGCGGGCCGCTGCGGTGCAGATCGGCGATGAGCGGCAGCTCCTCGTCGAGGATCTCGCGCTGCCGCAGCTGGGTGAGGACGCCCCGTACGCGGTCCCAGGGCGGCAGGTCGGGGGCGGCCACGACGTCCGCGGCCCAGGCCTCCATGAACGCCGTCCCGAGTCCGGTCGCCCCGGCGATGCTCTCCCCGAGGGCCGTGAGGTCGTCGATGCCGCCGAAGCCGTCCTCCAGGCGCCGGTCGGTGGCGACCACGGAGACGAGCGAGGCGGCACCGTCGAGACGGCCCCAGGTCCAGTCGCTCATCCGCCAGCGGGCGCTGAGGAACGCCGCGAAGTTGCTGAGCTGGTTGCCGCTGAGCTTGGCCCTGACCAGGTCCTTCGGGGAGTCCTGGGCCACGCCGTCGAGGACCGTGGCGGTGGCCCAGCTGGTGTTGGCCGCGGAGACCGTGTGGAAGGCGATGTCCGTGGCCTCGGCCAGGGGGCCGGGGCGCAGCGGTCCGAGCAGCACTTCGGCGAAGGCCAGGGCGTCGGCCGTGGTCGGGAAGCCGGCGGCGGCGGCTTCCTCCAGCGCCTCGTAGCCGTCGATGCCGGCCGGCAGGGCCGTGCGGACCGCCTCGCCCAGCTCGGCGAGCCGCTCCCACAGGCCGGCGTAGACGTCCGTGAGCGGCGTGGGGGCGGCGCGCAGCACCGCGGGGGCGGGAGCCGGGGGCGGGGGGCCGCCGGTCACGGCCTGGGCCAGGTTGACCGCCCAGGTGTCCCACTGCACCGGGTCGGCGCCGGACGGCGGGAGGGCCGGCATCAGGGTGCCGAGGCGGCGGGTGGCGGCCCGGTAGGGGCCGGCCGCGTCGGCGGGGACCAGGCCCAGGGCGAGCTCGTCGCGGTAGGCGGCGAGGAGCAGGCGGTCCCGCGCGGCGACCAGCGTGGCGACGGCGAAGCGGAAGGCGTAGAGCCGCCGCCGCAGGTCCTCGGCGACGGCCGGGTCCACCGGCGGCCCGCCGGACTCCCAGGCCCGTACCCAATCCATGAGCAGCCGCACCGTGCGGGCCAGGGGCAGCGGGGAGTGGCCGGGTTCGGGGAGCGCGCCGGGCCCCGCCGGCAGTACCAGCCCGCCCGCGGTCTCCGGGCGGCGCAGCCGCCCGAAGAGGATGACGGAGCCCGGGCCGGCCGCGTCCAGCGGCTCCAGGGGGCCGGGGCCGGCGGGCAGCGGCAGCCCGTCCGGGCCGGTCACCTCGGCCGGGTCCTCCAGCAGCCGGATCAGCCGGGTGGCCTCGGCCGCACCGACCTTCACCCGGTACGCGGGGAGCCGGGTCAGGGCCGCGTCCTGGAGCTCGTCCAGGGCCAGGGGCAGCACCCCGCCGGCGCTCCGCCGCTGCAGGGCCGCGACCTCGGCGGCCCGCAGTTCGAGGGCGTCGTCGCGGAGCGACTCGGTGCCGGCCTTCACGGCCAGGGAGGCCGCGGCGGTGCGCACGAGCCGCGGGACGCGCCGCGCGGTGCCCCGTTCGGGGGTCGGCGGGAACGGCGGGACGGGCTGGAGGAACAGCAGCCACCGGTCGGCGCTGCGGTCGGCGGGGGCGGCGGCGACGGCCCGGACGGCCCACGCGACGGGAATGTTGTCCAGCAGCCCGCCGTCCATGAGCTCGGTGCAGCCGCCCAGGTTCTCGTCCGGGTAGCCGGTCTCGCTGCTGACGCCCCGCATGTCCACGGGCAGCGGGTCGGTGAACGGTTGGGCGCCGTTGCCGACGTACACGCGGCCCGGTTCGAAGGCCCCGGGGAAGGAGGAGGTCGTGCGGGCCGCGTACGCCAGCCGGTTCAGGGCGGTCTCCCGGGCGGCGCCGGTGGTGTCGTCGGGGAAGTCCGTCAGGGCGCTGCGGTGCCGGAAGCGGAAGTAGGCGTGGGACCGGCCGACCAGCAGCGGCCGGCCGAGGGTGGGCCGCACCCAGTCGCGCCGTGGTCGCAGCCGGGTCGCGGTCAGGATGAGCCGGAGCGAGGCGGGGGCCTTCCATTCGGGCGGGGCCTGGTCGACGAGGGTGCCGAGGGAGGCGCGCAGCTCCCGGTAGAAGACCTCGTCGCCGCGCAGCAGCGAGGCCGGTACGCGGAACGGGGTCGAGTGGCGCAGCAGCCCTTCGAGGTCGCCGAGGCGCAGCCACAGGTCGCGGACGCCCTTGCCGAAGGGCATTCCGTACACGAGGTGGCAGGCCATCAGGACGCCGTTGAGGCCGCCGGCGCTGGTGCCGACGAGGACGTCGATGTCGACGTGGTCGTAGCCGCATGCCCGCAGCAGGCCCCGGTAGACGCCCGTCCCGCCGGGGTTTCGGCCCTGTCCGGGGCCCTGCCCGGGCTCCCGGCCCCGCCCGGGGCCTTGCCGCGGCCCCTGATCCTGGCCGGGGCCGCGCCCGGCGCCCTGGCCCTCGTCTCGTGCTCCTCCCTGCCCCGGGCCGTGCCCCTCGCCCTCCGGGGGGCCCGGTTCCGGGGCGGCTTCCGGTTCCGGGGCGGCTTCCGGCTCCGGGTCCGCCGCCGGAGCCGCCGCCCTCAGGGCCGCCGTCTCGCAACACGCCCCGCCCATCCACACGGCGAGGCTGACCCCGCCGCGCATCGCGAGGGCGAGCCGCAGCTCGGAGCTGCGCCCGCCCTGTGGGTCGTCGCTCATGCCCCCAGCTTGGCCCGGGATCAGGCGTGCCGCACCCGGGCGGCGAGGACGTCGCGGGAACGGGTGGCGGTGCGGCAGAAGTCGCGTATGAGTGCCGAGAGTTCACGCCCGGGATCCACGCCGAGTTCACGCCGGACGAGGGTGCGGTAGGTGTCGTACGCCCGCATGGCCTCCACCAGGTTGCCCTCCGCCAAGTGCGCCTGTATGAGGGCCCGCTGGGCGCTCTCGCGCAGCGGTTCGGCGCTGACCGCGACCAGCGCGGACTCCACCGCCTCGGCGTGCCGGCCGACCCGGCCCAGTTCGCGGCTGAGCGCCTCCAGGGCGTGCAGCAGCCGCTGGCGGACCCGTTCGCGCTCCAGCAGCACCCAGTCGTCGTACCAGCCCGGTAGCAGGTCGAGGGCGTCGGTGCGCCATTTCAGCGCGGAGAGGTCCTGGGCGGTGGCGGTGCCGTTGATGAGCCGTCCGGCCCACCCGTACAGCACGTACAGGTCGACCACGGTGTGCTCGCGGACGGAGAGCGAGCACTTGTCGGAGTCGAGCAGGTCTATGCCGGCGGCCTTGAGCCGCCACAGCGCGGACCGCAGGTTCCCCGCGGCCCTCAGGTCGTCCCCGGACGGCCACAGCGTGCCCGCGGCGTGCCTCCGTTCGACCCTGCCCCCGTTGAGCGCGACGAACGCGAGCAGCCGCTTCCCCCCTTCCGGAACGTCCAGCCATCTCCCCTGGTGGACGACGCGCGGGCCGCCGAGGAGATGGAGCATAGGCGCCTCATCCGCCCCGGGAGCGCGGGACGGTGACTCGAGGAACTGCTGGTTCATAGGCGGTCCTCCCGTGGAGAAGTCCGACCGCCCATGCTATGCGCAGACCGTCACCGCTCGGTCACCGAGTGCAACAGCGTCACCCCCTGGTGCCCGTGCCGCCGTCCGCGGCCCCGCTGTTCGCGGAGCCTGCCGCGGCGCCGGGGCCGTAGCAGATGCGGCGGCGGCTCCGGACGAAGGCGACCCAGTCACCGGAGGGTTGCCCCTCCTCGTCGACGGGCACCAGGACGTCGAGGAACGAGGGGGTGTCGAGCCGGATCCGGTCGCGGTTGCGGGCCTCCTCCACGGCCTCGGCGATGTCCGCCGGACCGCACCGGCAGTACCTCAGGTGGGCCTGCGGCCCGAGCAGGGTCTCGATGCGGCCCGGGACGCTGCGGTCCTCGTCCCCGTCTCCGTCCCCCTCCTCCGGTTCGTCGTCGGCGCGGACCGGCAGGTACCCCGCGGGCGGCAGTTCGACGAGGCCCAACTGCTCCAGCGAGTAGGGGCCTGCGGCCGCCGCCGCGGGCGCGGCGGCCTCGGCGGGGCCTCGGTGCGCACCGAGGCCCGCTGCGATCCGCGCCACCTCCCGGCCGAGCTGGTCCTTGGTGTGGGTCCTCAGGAACTGCTGCTCGCCGAGCAGGGCGAGTTGTTCCAACAGCGGCCCCGGCCCGGGTCCGGGTCCGGCGGCCGGGGGCCCCTCCCCCGGCACGTGCCCCGCACCCCGGGCCGCCCGGGTCCCTGAGGCTGCCAGGACCTGCGCCAACTGGTTCTGGAACTGCAGGATCTGGGCGGTGTAGACGTCCCAGGGGCGCATCCCGAGCCGCGCCTGCCAGTACCGGTACGGCGGTGCCCCGCCCCGGTCCCGGCGGGCGGTCCACACGTCGACCTCGAAGCCGTCGGCCGTGCCGGGGACGCGCAGCAGCACTGCGAGGCGGACGGCCGTCGGCCGGCTCGGGCCGACGGCCGGCGGCCCCCAGGCGCGGGGCAGGGCGGAGCCTGCGGTGCCGTACGGCCAGGGGGAGTGCGTCGTGCGCTCGGCCCCGAATACCCGCGAGGCGAGGAAGTTCCTCCGAGCGGCGGGGAGTTGGCTGTCGAGCCCCCGTTCGCTGTCCTCCACCAGCCGGATCCGCACCCCCTCGGCGGTGTACGGGTGCCGGGTCGTGCCCGTCCCGGAGCACGGGTCGTCGCAGTAGCTGCCCTGGACCGGGGCCTCCCCGTGGTCCCGGGTGGCGGGGGCGACCTCGACCCACCAGAACCCGTCGAGGCCCGGCGTGAGACCGGTGAGCGGGAGCGTCACCAGCCGCTCGGAGCGCAGCGGCCGCCCCTCGGCGTTGACCGCGAGTCCGGCGCCGACGCGCAGCGCGCCGTCCTGGACGGTGACCTCGTAGCCCTCGACGGTGCCGGGGCCGCCGGAGGCGCCGACGGCGAGGGCGAGTCCGCGGGCGTAGTCCTGGATGAGGTTGAGGTGTTCGGCGCGCAGGAACAGGCCGTCGAAGGCGTTGAGCCGGTCGATCCCGCCGTCGGCGGTTCCTTCGGTGATCGTCATTCCTCGGTCCTTTCGGGGGCCGACCCACGCGGCAGGTGGACGGTGACGACGGCGTCGTGGCCCTCGTCGGGGGTGCCCGGCGGCCCGCCGGCCGGGCCCGCGAAGGGCGCGCGGGGCGCGTCGCCGTACAGCGGGGTGGGGCCGGTGCCGCGGATGCGGATGCGGACGGTCTCGTACGCGGGCCGCTGGTCGAGGTCGACCCGGACCCGGAGGCCGTCGGCGGAGATCCGGATCCCGGCGACCTGGTCGGTCGCCCAGCCGCGGCCGGTGTCGGAGAGCGAGGTGATCTCGACGCCCCCCGGTTCCGCGCAGCCGGGAGCGAGGGGGGCGGTCACGTCGAAGGTGAGGACGGTGTGCTCGCGGCTCCAGGCGACGGAGTCGCGGACCAGGCGGGGACCGCCCGCATCGGCCGCGGGCACGGCGCCGACAAGGCCGGGGGCGAGGCCGCAAGCCAGTTCCTGCAGGGTGGTGGTGGGCAGGACGGCGGTGCGCACGGAGGGATCGGCGTGCACCTCCTCGACGCGCACGCAGCCGTCGTACTCGGTGAACCCGACGGTGAGGCGGGCGAGGACGACCGGGGCGTGCTCCTCGGTCACGGGCGCCCGGGGCGGGCAGGCGTCGCCCTCCTCGCACCGCGGTGCCTGCTCGGTGGCGTCGGCGGCGGCGAGCCGGCGGAAGGCGGCGAGCAGCGCCGGGGCGCGCAGGTGGGCGGGGACCCGGGCGACTTCGGCGGCCTCGCGGAGCGCCTCGCGGCCGGCGGTGTCGCCCTCGCCGGCCTCGTCGAGGCCGAGGAGGACCCGTACGCGGTGGTACGGGCGCCAGGGCTCGGGCGGACGGGTGCGGACGGTGACCGTCGCCGTCTCCACGGTCCGGGAGTGGTCGTCGTGGCGGCGCGTCACGTCACAGGGGTCGGCGAGGGCCGGCACCGGACGGTCGGGGCAGGACGCGAACTCGGCGACGATCCAGGCCTCGGCGGTACGGCGGCGGGGTGGGCAGGGGCCTTCGTCCGCGGCGGGGCGGGCGGCGGCCGCGGCTGGCACCGACGGGCGGGCGGCGGGCCCGGCCACCGGCCCGGCCATGTGCCCCGTGCGCCCCGCGGGCCCCGTGGGCTCACCGGGGCCCTCGTGCCCCGCGGGCGCGGCCGTGGGCTCGGCGGGGTGCTGCTCGGCCCACTCCCTCGCCCACTGCGTCAGGGACAGGCACCACCGCGCCTCCAGGTCGAGTTCGCGGCCCAGCCCGTCCACGGCCAGCCCGGGCAGCACCTGCAGTTCGTCGCCGTCCCGGGTGACCCCGAGGCCCCAGATGACGCCGGGGCCGTGCAACCAGGCGTTGTGGAGCATGAGTTTGCCGCGCGGATTGCCCATCAGGACACGGAAGTCGTCCTCGCCGAGGAGCATGCCGAAGGCCACCCGCAGGGCGAGGAACGGGTTGGCGGGCAGTTCCTCCCCGCCACAGGGGCCGGTTGCGCAGGGCCCGGTTCCGGGCGAGGGGCCGGTGGGCAGGTCCGGGGCGGACGGGCCGCCGCCGCTGCAACCGCAGCCGCACGGGGTACCGCCGGTGCCGAGGGCCGTCATGGGTTCTCCTTCCGGGTGAACGTGTCGCTCGCCGTGCCTGCCGCGGCCAGGGCCTGCGCCGCCCGGCGGTCCGCGCCGGCGCCGCCCGGGGTGACCGGGTCCCCGGGGAAGGGCCGGCCCGCCTTGCCGTACTCGCGCCGCATCGCGCCGGCCAGGTGGGCCTGCCGGACCTGCCCGGCCTCGTCGGCCGCCCGGAACGCGGCCCCGATCGCGGCGTTGCGGATCCAGCCGCCGGGTACCGGGTAGCACTGGGCGAGGGCGGCCAGGTCGACGTCGGCGTGCCGCAGGGCGCGGGGCAGGTGCAGGTCCCACATGCGGTGCCGGCCCGCCTCGTCGGGCAGCGGAAACTCCACGACGAAGTCCATGCGGCGGATGAACGCCGCGTCGATGTTCTGGCGCAGATTGGTCGTCAGGACGGCCAGGCCGTCGAACCGGTCGAGCCGCTGCAGGAGGTACGCGGTCTCCATGTTCGCGAACCGGTCGTTCGCCTCGGAGATCTCGGTGCGGGTCCCGAACAGGGCGTCGGCCTCGTCCAGGAGGAACACGGCCTGGGTGCGCTCGGCCGCCTCGAAGCAGGCGGCGAGGTTCTTCTCCGTCTCGCCGATGTACTTGGAGACCAGCTCGGAGCCGTCGACGACCAGCAGGTCCCGGCCCGCCTCGGTGGCCAGCACCTCGGCGGCCAGCGACTTGCCGGTGCCGGGCGGCCCCGTCAGCAGGAGCCGTACGCCGCGCGCGGCCCGGGCGGTCTCCCGCAGCCGCCAGTCGTCGAGGACGAGCGCTTGGTGGCGCAGCCGCGCGACGGCGTCCCGCAGTTGGCCGTCGGCCTCCGCGGAGAGGACGAGGCGCGACCAGGGGGCGCTCGGGCCGACCAGGTCGACGCCCGGCGGCAGCAGGGCCCCGGCCCGGGCCCGGATGGCACCGGACACGTCGGGGCGGCCGTCGTGACCGGTGCCGGCGAGGGCGGCGCGGCTGCGCACGTCGAGGGCGACCTGCGCGGTGAGCGCCGGGTCGAGGGGGTGGCGGGCCGCCAGTTCCGGGGCCCGGTCGGGGGTTCCGGGCAGCGCCGCCCGCCAGGCCCGGCGCCGGTCCGCCACGCCGACCGGGCCGACGGGCACGGTGAGCACGGGCCGCTGCGGCCCCGGGCGCACGGCTCCGGGCGCGGCGCAGATCAGCAGCGGGCCCGGGATGCGGTCCGCGGCGGGGGTGGCCGGGCCCGTACCGGGCGGCGGCCCGGCCACCACCAGCAGGGGCACGGCCCCCCGGGCGGCGGCGTGCAGCCCCAGCAGGCCCATGGCCGTGGGGTCGTCGGGGCGGGCGCGGGCGGCGAACACGTCGAGCCCGGCGGCTCCGGCGAGGGCCGCGCAGCGGCTGAGCGCGACGGTCTCGTCGGGGGCGCTGACGAGCAGGGTGCGGGGCTCGCGGGAGCGGAGCGCGGCGACGGCCCGGACGCTCTCGGGCAGGGCGAGCCAGCCGTCGAGCCCGGGGACGGGCGGGCCGGCGTCGGCCGGCTCCAGCGCGGCGGGCCGGGCCGGGTGGCCGTGCAGGGCCTCCCACAGGTGGTCGGCGAGGGTCAGGGAGCGCTCGTGGAACGGGCCGTCGCCGGTCAGCGCGAGCAGCCCGGCCCGTACGGCCGGGCCCTCGTGCAGCAGCCGGCGCAGTGCGACCCGGTCGGGGGCGGCGGTGCCGGTGGTGGAGCGGGCGGCACGGTCGACGAGCAGCCCGGCGAGGCCGATGCTGGGGTGCGGGGCGCCGGCCGGGTGCATGGTGCGGAACGTCCGGGCGAGGCCCTCGTGCTCGTCGGGGAGCCCCGCGAACAGGACGAGTTCGGTCTCCAGGGCGCCGAGCCGGTAGCAGCGCACGAGCCGGTCGAGCGGGGCGGGGCCGGGGGCCGCCGGTCCGGGGACACGGCGTTCGGCGGCCGCGGCCCAGTCGCGCAGGAAGGCGGCGGGCTCGGCGCCGGCCTCCTCGCTGCACGTGGTCTCCAGCAGCTCGGCGACCCGCACGGCCACGGCGGCGGCCCGGAGCGACAGGTCACGGCTGATGCGGTCAGACATAGCGGTACCTCACGACGGCCCCGAGCCAGCCGACCCAACCCGGATCGAGGTCGAGCCCGGCCCGCCGCAGCCACGGATCGGCGTCCGGGGCGGCCAGCACCACCTCGATCCACCCCGCTTCGGCGACCACCCGCCCCCGCCGCCGGGCCACCCCGGCCACGATCCGCCCCGCCTCCACGGCGACCGGCGCGCCGCTCCCCGCCGGAGCCGCCCGACCGGGCGGGAGGGCCGGGGAACCCACGTCCGCGGCGGAAGGGTCCTGCGGTGCCGGCCGGGCGGCGGGCTCCGGGTGGCCGCTGTCCGCACGCGGTACGGGCGGGGCGTCCGGGGCCGTGGTCGGCGGCGCGGTCCCCGGCCCCGGGTGCCCGGAGCCGCGCCCCGGACCTGCGGCGGGCAGGTGGGACGGCGAGCCGGGAGCGGTGGCCGAGGAGGGTGCGGGCGGGGCCGGGGCGGTGGCGGCGGCCGCCGCGGCAGGGGTGGCCGCTGAGGCCAGGCGGGCGACGGTGGCCCGGGCCCAGGCGGTGGCGAGTGCGTCGATCCGGGCCTGCTCGGCCGGTGTGGGCGGCTCGGCGTCCAGGACGCGGGGAGCCCGTGTCCGGTCGAGGCCCGCGAAGGCCAGGGCGGCCGGGTCGTCCACGGGGACGGCGGGTACGAGGGCGCGCGCCGCGGCGTGCAGCACCCACGGCAACGGCCGTGCGGCCAGGGCGGGATCGTCCAGGACCCGGTCCGGGAGCCCGGCCCCGGCCGCCGTGGCCAGCAGGAACAGCAGTCCGGCCCAGTCGGTCGGCACGCCCTCGGGCGGGGGCCCGTCGGCCGGTTCGCGGGCGGGTCCGAGGGGTGCCTCCGCCAGCGGGGAGCCGTCCGGTTCGGGGGTGCGTACGGTTCCCTGCTCGGCGGGGGTGTTCTGCGCGGGGGCGCGGCCCCCGGGGCCGACGGCGTGCGTGGCGGGCCGGGCGGGCACGGCTCCCGCGGCCGCCCCGCCCGGGCTCCCGGGCCGCGTCTCCGGGCCCGTCGGCCCGGGGGTCGGGGGGCGGGCCGGATCGACCGGCTGTGGCTCCGCCTGCGACGGGGACGGCCGCTGGGCGGCGTCGAGCCGGGCGGGCGTGCCACCGGCCGTGCCCAGCGCCCCGGTGAGCAGGCGGTGCAGGCCGGGGCGTGCCCCGGGCCGGTGCAGCGCGACGGGGTCGGTCTCGGCGAGGACGAGCACGGCCCAGGCGGCTGCGGTCGGTTCGGCCGGGCGGAGCCGGGCGGCGCGCAGGAGGGCGGCGAACCGGGACCCTGCCAGCAGGGTCCGGGCCAGCGCGTGGGTGGCGGGGTCCGGGGCCGTGTCGCCGGGCGGGGGCGGGGCGTTGCCGGTCGCAGCGCCGGTCACGAGCGCGGCCAGCCGCTGCCAGCCGCGGCGCCCGAGGGCCCGGTCCAGGGCGGCCGCTCCGCACTGCTCGGCGGCGCGGAGCACGGTCGCGGCGGCCCGTCGCGGGTGGCGTTCGAGCACCGCGAGCACCGCCTCGCCGGGGACCGCCCCGGGCGCGGGGTCCCCGGGGAGTACGAGGCCGGTCTGCCGCCAGGCCCACAGGCGTTCGAGGTGCCCGGTGGCAAGGCCGGTGACGGCGTCCGCGAGCAGGTCGGCGTCGTTGCGGTAGTGGACGGCCGCGCCGTGGTCCTCCCGTACGGTCCGCTCGACCGCGGCGGCGACGGCGCGGGCCCAGTCGCGGGCGAGTGCCGCGTCGGGGCGGTCCAGGTCGAGGGGCAGGGTCAGGTCGAGCCGGGCGAGGCACCACCGCCCGGCCGGCAGCGCGAGGGCGCCGAGGGCCGCCTCCAGGTGGCCGTCGACGGCGTGCCGCAGCGGCCCCTGCAACCGGTCCGCCGCGGGCGGCACCTGGCCGGGGTCGTACCGCAGCGTGGCGGACAACCGCCCGACGACCAACTGCGGCCCCGCCGCAGCTCCCGGCCGCCCCCCGCTCACCGCACCCACCCCGCCCCGGCCACCGCTCCGACGCACACGGCTCCCCCGTCCACCTGGACCGCCGCACTCCTCCGGCAAGCACGACGCGGACGCTGCGCGCGGCCCGCTCCCCCCGCACCCGGACACCCGCGCGGATACCCGCGCGGCCCGCCCGGACGGTGCAGGCCGCCGGTGCCCCCCGGCCGCCCGCCGGGGGCGCCCGCGCACCGCGTACGGTCCCGCCCCGTCGGCTCGCCCGCCCAGGAGCACCCGTCCACAGCAGCCGCACGGCCCGTGCCCGGCGCACTGCACGGCCCACCGAGCCCGTCTGCGCCGCACGCACCCCGACGGCGGGTCCCGCCCGGCGCCTCCACCGCGCAGGATCCGGTCGGGCCGGATGCGGGGTCCGACCCCCCGCACCCGCCGGGTCGGCCCGGGGCACCACGGCCGCCGGACACCGGGTGCCCGTGCAGCGCACGCACTCCCGTCGCCGTACCGGCCGCAACCATGTCGTGTGCGCTCGCCCCAGGCGGTGCGACCCCGCCGCGCGGCCCCCTGCCGGGGCCCGGTCCTCCCGGTCCACCCGTGCGGCGCGCACCGGGGCCGCCCGACACGCACGAGGCGCAGCACCCGCCGGATGACCCGTGCCGGTCCGCGTGCGCGACCCCGGGCGGCCGCGGCTGGGCGAGGGCGAGGGCGCGAGGGGGTGCGCCTGCGGTCAGGTGGTTGGCGGTCATCCGACGCGCACCGCCCCGGAGATGGTGGTTTCCCCGATGCGGGAGCCCGCGGCCGGGACGCCGACGATGGCGTTCGCGCCCAACGCGATGTGGCCGGCGACCGCGGGGGCCCAGGCGGCGCCGGGGCCGACGACCGAGGTGAGGCCGAGGTGGAGGGTGCGGCCCATGCGCATGCCGGCGCCGAGGGGGCAGATGTCGACGCGGGTGTGGGCCGGCTTGTGTGATTCCACGATGCTGCGTACGACGTCGAGTTGGGCGGGGGTGGGCGCCGCGGGGATGAGGACGCTGAAGCGGTGTGCGGCGGCGGTGTAGCCGTCCTCACCGGGACGGGTGCCGCCGACGGTGAACCGGCCGAGCGCCCCGGAGGTGGTGGCGGCGCCGCCGACGGCCGGGGCGGGCGGCCCGCCGGGGGTGGTGCCGAGGACGGCGCCTGCCAGTCCGCGGAACCGCCAGTGCTCCACCACGCTGACGGGGACGGGCAGGTAGAGCCGCAGGATGCGTTCCAGGCAGGCGGCGGTGCCGCGGATGCGGAAGAGGTCGTACGCCTGGGCGATGAGCTCGCGGCGGGCGGCCACGGGCCAGCGCCGGTCCAGAGCGAGGCCGAGCAGTCCGGCGAGCCAGCCGAGGGCCTCCTGCGGGGTGGTCCGGGGGTCGAGGAGCAGGGTGCGCAGGGCGGCGCGGGAGTCCATCTCGTGGAGCATCCCCTCGGCGGGGGCGAGGAAGCGGTGCAGGAAGGCGGCGTCGCCCTCGTCGCGGCTCCAGGCCCGTGGCAGGCTCGCGGAGAGCCGGTGCCCGGGCCGTTCGACGCGCAGGGCGCGCACGCGGGGGGTGAGGCGGAGGGTGCCGGTGAGCCGGAGCACGATCCACAGGTAGCGGCCGGGCGGGGCCTGGACGGGGGCTTCGTAGGTCTCGTAGGCGTCGTGGGGGTCGATCTGCGTCCAGGGCAGTTCGCGTCCGGTGGGACGCCGGAACAGGGGTGCGGGGGCGGGGAGCCGGGCGGCGCGTCCGGCGCGGGAGGGCAGGGGCGGGGTGAGGTCGGGACGGTGGACGGCGCGCGGCCCGCGGACGGGGGGCTGCCAGGGCAGCGGGTCGGGGACGGTGTCCTCGTCGTCGGTGAGGAAGCTGACCCGGACGTCGGTGCCGGGCGGGATGCAGGCGTCGACGAAGAGGCGGCCCCAGCGGGTGCGGTACTCGCCGGCGTCGAGGCGGTAGCCGATCACGGTGCCGGTGGGGGTGTAGCGGGCTGCGGCCCCCGCGGTACGGGCGGTCCCTGCGACGGTGGTGAACGCGGTGCGGCCGTCGGGGTCGACGGTCATGGCGCCGCCGTCGTAGTCGGGGGCGCGCAGCGGTTCGAGTTCGGCCCAGGCGGTGGTTCCGTCGGGGCGGAAGCGGCGGAACGGCAGGCCGGGGGTGCGGGCGACGACGAGGGTGCCGTCGGTGGCCAGGTCGAGGTCGGTGGCGGCGTCGACGGTGAGGGGAAGGGTGCCGTCGGCGCGGGCGATGACGGCGGTGCCGCCGGCCGGGCCGGTCCACAGGACGTACAGGTGTCCGGCGTGGTCGGCGATCCGGGTGGGGCGCAGGCCGTCGGCGCCGGGCGGGCGGTGGAGGGCGGGCCCGCGCAGGGGGCCGCGGCGGCCCTGGAGGACGACGATGCCGGCGGGCCGGGTGACGAGGACGGCGACGGCCCCGCAGTGGGCGGTGACGTCGAGGGGTCGGCGGTGCGGGTGGACGGGGGTGCGGACGGGGACGCGGCGCAGCAGCCGTTCGCCCCACAGGTCGACGACGTGGACGGCGGCGCCTCCAGATTCGGCGATGTGGAGCCGCTGGCCGGCGTCGACGGCGAGGCCGCGGGGGACGCAGAGGGTGCCGGGCCGGTGGGGGGCGGGGCCGGGAGCGGGGGCGGTGGCGCCGCGCGGGAGGACGTCGACGCGTCCGGCGCGCGGGTGGGAGCGGTAGGCGCGGCCCCACCGGTCGAAGGCGAGCCCGGCCGGGCCGTGGCCGTGGCCCGCGGTGGCCGCGGAACCCGCTCCCCCCGGCCCGGTCAAGGTCCCGGGTTCGGGATCGGGCCCGGCCTCGGGCTCGTCCTCGGGCTCCCAGGCGAGTTGGACGCCGCCGCCGTCGAGCAGGGCGGTGGACTCGTGGCGACAGCGCACCCACTGGTCCGGGTCGGCGATCAGGGCGGTGGTGCGGTCGCCGTGCATCAGCACACCTCCGGGGGGAGCGGTACGACGACGGGGTTTCCGGGCGGCGCGGGCGGGGTGCCGTAGCCGGCGCCGACGGGCAGCGGGCTGCCGGTGACCACGGTGATCTCGGCGAGCCGGGGCACCTCCCACGGGTTCAGCGGGACCAGCGGCAGCGGGGTCCAGCCGGCCTGGCCGCGCCGGGCGAGGGCGAGTTCGCCCTCCAGGTACTCCAGCCCCTCCACCTGGACGGCGACGGCCTCCAGCTCGGCGCGCCGTACGGCCCGGCCGAGCGGCCAGCCCGCGCCGTCGGGCCCGTACGGCGGCAGCGGGGCCAGGTACTGGCGCAGGATCAGCTCGGTCCAGCGGCGCACGGCGTCGGGCTGGTAGCCCTCCCGGGTCCGGATGCCGACGGATACGGCGATGTCCACGTAGGTGGGCGGGATGACGTACAGCTCGGCGGTGACGAGGCGCCTGGGGTTGAGGTACGCGGCCACCTGCCGCAGCAGCGCGAGGTCGGGCAGTGGGGCGCCGGGGTCGCGGAGGTCCTCGGCGGGGAAGACGAGGACGCTGACGACGCCCGCGGCGGGCCGGCCGGGGGTGTCGGGGTGGAGCAGGGGCAGGGTCTCGGCGCGCCGTACGCCGGGGACTTCGAGGGCGAGGGCGCGGTAGTCGTCGGTGGTGACGGCGCGGTCGCGGCGGTGCACCTCGGCGGGCAGGGCTTCGAGGGCGTCGGCGAGGGAGGCGGGGTCGGCGCCGCCGGCGGCGGGGAGCGGGTTGCCGGCCCGGACCCCGGAGACCCCGGTGAGGGCGGTGACGGCGCCGGCCGGGACGTTGCCGGCGGAGCCGCCGCCGTACCGGTAGCCGAGGACGCGGATGCGTTCGCCGATCCGGGGCAGCCGGCCGCGGGTGCCGAAGCGGACGAGCCCGGCGTCGGGGTCGAGGGTGTAGTGCCGGTCGAGGGGGCCGCTGGCGGCGAAGTCCTCGACCTCGGTCCAGGGCTGCCAGCCGTCGGGTTCCTCGACCTCCAGGCGGACGGTGCCGGGGAGGACGGGCCGCTGGGTGAGCCGGTGGACCTGCCCGGCCTCGGCGGTGCCGGTGCCGAGGAGTTCGGGGACGGCGGTGCGGGCCTGGACGGCGCCGACGGCGTTGACGCCGACCCAGCGGATGCGGTGGATGGCGTCGTTCTCCCCGGCGGGGCGGCGCACGCGCAGCCAGCCGAGGACGCGGGCGGCGGTCGGGGCGTCGTCCACCTGCGGGGGGCTGTGCGGCCCGCCGGTGCCGGGCCCGCCCGGGGGGTGGGCGGGGAAGGCGGCGGGCAGGGCGATGCTGACGACGCCGGCGGTGGTGAGGCCGCGGGTGGTGTCGCCGAGCACGGCGAGGGGCGTGAAGGGGGTGCGGGCGGCGGGTCCGTTCCACAGTTCCCACAGGAAGCCGGGCGGGGCGTTCAGCAGGTCGCCGGCGCGCAGCCGGGTGGGGTCGCGGGGGTCTCGGGCCACGAGGTCGTAGGGGCGGCGGAGTTCCTCGTCGGGGACGATGCCGAGGAAGAGGGTCTGTCCGCGCAGCCGGGCGGGGTCGGTGGTGGGGCGGGCGAGGAGGGCGATCCACAGGCTCTGGTCGAGGGTGGTGCTGACGTCGAGGGGCCGCCGGTCGGGGTCGAGCGGGTCGGCGGGGACCTCGGTGGTGGTGTAGAAGGTGACCGGGGCGCCGGCCGCGACGCGGTCGCGTTCGGCCTTCGGCAGGGCCTCGACGGCGTTGTCCCGGCGGCGGCTCTCCGGGCTGCCGGGCGGGGCGGGGGCGACGGGGGTCTTGCCGGCGGCGAGGACGTCCAGGGGCCAGGCGACGGTCTCGTCGTCCGTTTCGAAGGGGACGGCGCCGGCCCGGGCCTCGGTGCCGCGCAGCACCTGCACGCCTTCGGGGCGCTCGGTGCGCAGCGTCAGGAGGGTGCGGGCGGTGAGCGCGGGGCGGGGGCGTACGCCGAGCAGCCGGAGGAAGGCGACCTTGGTGGCGTCGGGGACCTGGTTGAAGCGGAAGAGCAGTGACTCGCCGAGGTGGGCGAAGAGTTCGAGGAGGGCGATGCCGGGGTCGCCGGCGTTGTGGTCGGTCCATTCGGGGGCGTAGACGGGGATCCGTTTGACCAGCTCGTCGCGGAGCTGTTCGAAGGTGCGGTCGTCGAGGATGGGGCCGATCAGCGGCATTCCGTCGTCACCCGGCCTCTATCGCAGGTAGAAGGGGTAGACGAGGTTGTCCGGGCGCAGGTCGAGCAGCCGTACGTAGGCGATGTCGATCCACACCAGGGTCGGCTCCTCACCCGGGGTCACGGAGACTTCGGTGAGCCGGATGCGGGGTTCCCAGGCGGTGAGGGCCTCGCTGATCTCGGCGGCGATCGCGGCGCGGGTGGCGGGGGTGTTGGGGGCCATGAGGTGGCGGCGCAGTCCGCAGCCGAAGGTGGGGCGCATGACGCGTTCGCCGGGCTCGGTGTCGAGGACGGTCTCCACGGACTGACGGATCGCGGCGGTGCCCGCCACCCAGCCGAGCCGGCCGCCGGTGCCGCCCTGGGGCCGCAGCGGGAACCGGATCCCGGTGCCGGACCAGGCCTCGCCCGCGGGGAGCGGGCCGCCGCCGGGAGCGTATGTCGGGGCGTCAGATGCTGCCATGGCTCCATGCTGCGCGGCGGGCGTCACCGTGCCGTCTCCCCCGCGGCCACGGCCCGCCACCGGGGTCACCACCGGGGTCACCACCAGCCCTCGGCGCGCAACGCGGGCTTCATCTCGTTGAGGGCGCCGTCGTACTTGGCACCGAACTTGGACCGGACGTCCTTGATGTCGAGCTGGACGGCCTGCTTGAACCGTTCGGCCTCCATCAGCTCCAGCTGCCGGGCACGGTGCTCCTTGGACTCCGTCCAACTGCCGGTGCTCAGCGCGCGCGGGTGGGAACTCCAGTTGCCGTCGGGGTTCTTGCGGCCCCGGTGGTCCTGCCGGTCCATCTGGATGGCCGGGCCGCGCCCGTACGGGAGGGTGCTGACCTGCTTGGTGACGCTGTGCGGGGGGATGTGGTTGATCTCGGTGCCGGCGTAGTTGCGGCCGGTCTTCGGGTTCTTCAGCTCGTCGTAGCGGCCTCCGTGGAAGGCGGGCAAATCCTTCGGGTCGCGGCGGTCGACGCCGGCCTTGCCGCCCTCCTCCTGCGTTCCCTTCGCCGCGTCCTTCGCCGCGTCCTTCGCCGCGTCCTTCGGGGCGGCGTCGATGGGCGGGAGCTTCTGCGCCTTCGGGCTCATGGCCGCCGTGACGTGCCACTTGCCCTCGTGGAGCTCGGCTTCCAGCTTGCTGAAGCCGTACGTCCTGCGGACCCCGGCGAGTTCGGCGCGCAGGTCGGTCTCGTCGTACGGATGGGCGTGCGACTTCTCCGCGATCCTCCCCAGGGCCTGGAGGCCCGAGAGCCAGCGGGTCTGCTTGGCCGGGGAGGGGACGTCCGCGGGGTCCTTGCGGGGCGCGCCCGGAGCCGGGCCGGGGCCGGCGGGCGGCGCCGCGCGGGCAGCCGGCCGGGAGGGGGGCGCCGGGGCCCTGGCGGAGGCGGCGGCCGGGGTGCTTCCGGGGGCGGCGGGGGCTCCGGGGCTGCCGGGGGTGCCGGGCTCCTTCCAGGCGCCCTTCTTCTGCTGGTCGGTGGCGGACTTCGCCGGGACCTTGTCGTCGATCAGGTCCGTCATGAACTTGTCGGGGCTGAACTTCACCTCGCTGAAGGTGACGTCGGGGAACTTTCCGGAGCCGAGGACGTGTTCCACGTCCGCCCCGATGCCGAACTCCCCGGGCAGCGGGTACTCCAGGCGGCCCACCGGCCAGTCCCACCGCTTGTCCGGGGCGGGTGACCACCAGGGGCTGTCCAGTTCCACGAAGAGATCCCCACCGAGCGCCAGGAACGGCTGGGCGGCGATCTCCATGTGCCCGGCGAGGAAGAACTCCCCGCGCTTTCCGGCCTTCGGGTCGGCGACCTCGCGGAACCCGATCCGGGGGGTGGCCTCCACATAGCCGCGGACGCCCGCGAGGGCGTGCAGGGCGACGCCCGCCTTGATGTCGTGGCCGAGGAGTTGGAGGCCGGCCCCGCCCTCGGCCTGCAGGCGCAGTCCGGCGAAGGCGGAGACGTTGAGGGTGCCGGTCAGGCCGAAGTCCTTGAGCACCTCGGGCTTGGTGGACCAGGTGCCGGTGAGCTCCATGCGGTCGAGGGTCGCGGGCCCGATCTCGGCGACGGCCTCCAGGCCGATGCCGGCGAACAGGAAGACGTTGCCGACCAACGGTATGCCGTAGAGGGTGCGGGCCTCGAACCGGGCGAGCTGTTCGACGTGGCGCTTCTGCTCGAAGAGCGGTCGGTCCATCCGCGGCACGATCTTGCCGACGACGGTCACGTCACCACGGTGGTCGACCACGACCAGGGCTTCGCCGCCCAGCCAGTCGGCGAGCCGGACGGCGACCGTGCCCCAACCGGCGAGCACCCGGGGGCCGGGGCGCGGCCCGGAGGCCCCTTCGGAGGCAGCCGCTTCGGGGGCCCCGGTGGCGGGCGCCCGTGCGGGTGCCGGTCCACCCGTGACGGCCCGGGCGGTCGCCACCTGTTCGGCGAGCCGGCTGTCCGTCAGTTCTCGTGCCGTCGTCGGGTCGGTGGCGACGAAGGTCACCTGCCCGTCGAACCGGTCGTTCGAGTAGCCCACGGTCCCCCGGACGTCCACCGCCCCGCCCGCGTAGGAGGCCGTCACCTGCCCGGTGAAGCCGCGCAGCGCCACGTCGACGACCGCGCTGCCGGACAGCGCCCCGTCCGGGCCGCGGACCAGCGGGACCTCCACCGAGCCGAGTCCGGCTGCCGTGCCGCGGGCGACCGCGTCGAAGGTGACGGTGTCGCCGGCGATGCCGAAGCTGCCGGAGGCGGCGAGGAAGCCGCCGAGGGCGAAGCTCATGCCGGTGGCGTTCACGACCAGGGTCGGGCCGCGCAGTTCGTTCTCCGCGCCGGGCAGCTTCAGGCCGCTGACGCCGAGCCAGCCCAGGACCCGGGCGCAGGTCTCGATCCGGTCGAGGAGGGCGCGGGGGCCTCCGAGCAGGGTGCCCTGCACCACCGCCGAGGCGTGCCCCTGGAGGACCCCGTCGTGGACGCGGACGGCGAGGACCGGCTCGATGCCGACGGACCGCAGCGGCAGCAGGAACGGGAGCAGCAGCGGCACCGGCTGGAAGGCGCCGCCCGCCACCGTGGCCGGGCCGCGGTCGGTGGAGCGGAGGTGGAGGACGCCGGCGGCGGTGTGGCCGAGGCGGACCCGGACCGGGCCGCCCGCGGGGCCCTTGCGCTCCAGGTAGGCGGCTACGGCGGGCGGCGGGGTGAGGGGGGCGCCGCCCTCCAGGGCCAGCTCCTCCCCGGGCATGTCGGGGCCGGGAGCGGGCAGGGCACGGGCGAGCTCGTCCGCGAGCCGGGCGGGCGGCGCGGCCCGGCCGGGCGCGGCGGCCGGAGCCGTTACCGGCGCGGGGGCCGCCACCGGGGCGGGGGCACGTGACGCCGTTGACCGCGGGGCGGGTGCGGGTGCGGGTGCGGGTGCGGGAGACGGTATCGGGGCCGGCACGGGGGCCGTCCGGCCGCTCATCCCCCGCTCCCGCACAGCGGGTCGCGGACCGGCGGCTCCGGTTCGGGGCGCACGGGTACGGGTGCCGGGTCGGGCGGGGTCACGGCCTCGAAGAGGTCCTTGCCGTCCTCGTCCCGGAAGCCGCCCTCGCCGGCCTGGAGCCGGGCCGTGGCGCCCCCGGCGCCGAGGAGTCCGTCGAGGGCCTCCCGTTCGGCGGCCCCCATGTCGCGCAGGGTCAGCCCGGCGTCGAAGTGGGCCTTGAGGGTGGCGATCGCCGTGGCGGAGGGCGGCAGGCAGAACCGCAGGGCCAGCAGCCACCACAGCTGGAACAGGAACACCACGATCGGCAGGAACATGCTGAACAGGAAGAAGGCCACGACCATGAAGAGTTCGAGGGCGAAGGTGCAGATCCGGGGTGCCGTTCCGCCGACCGAGCCGCCGCTCGGGGTGCCGCCCCCGGGGTCGAAGGACAGCTGGGATCCGGGCGGGCTCGTGACGGCGACCCCGCCCGGGCCGGGCGGTGCCCCGGCCCTGGCGGCCAGCGCCCGCAGGTCGGGCAGGGTGATGGAGGTCCTGCGGTTCTTGGTGCCTTCGGGGTCGTAGAACGGCGCGAGCCGGAACGGTTCGGTGGGCTCGCTCCAGGAGACCTGCGGCGGGCAGTGCTCGTGCCCCGGGGCGGGCGTCCGGCGTACGAAGCAGACCAGCTCGTACACGGACCGGTCGTCGAGTTTGGGGGCGCCCCGGTCGTCGTGGTCGCCGGAGCAGGTCGGCACGACGCCGAACCACAGGGAGCGCTCGGGCAGGTGCGGGCCCGGCGGGCAGTCGCCCGACCGGGGCGGCAGCCGCCACATCGGCAGTTCCTGTTCCCGGTCCGCGGGCCGGCCCGCGGGCGGCGGGGCGCCGACCTTGCGCCACGCGCCGCCTGCCGGGCCCTCCCTCCACGCCTGGACCTCCGTCTCCAGGCCCACCTGGTCGATCAGTGCGCGGTTCGCGTCCTCGAAGGCCGACCGGTGCGCGAGATCGGCCCACAGGAGGTCCCGGGCCTCCGAGGCGTACGGGGCCGCCCCGGACGGCGGGCCGCCCGGCGGACCGTCCCCCGGACCGTCGGGCCTCCCGTGCGGCGAACCCTCCGGCGCGCCCGCGGCGCGCCCGGCGGCGGCCAGTCCGGCGGTCAGCCGGTGCGCGAGCCGGCGCAGCACCTGGGGCGGGGCGGACACCTCCACCTGCCGGCGACGCATCACGAACCCGACCTCCAGCCCCTCGGTGGACTGCGGGCGGGGCCACCCGGGCCGGTCGCAGAACAGCTCGACCACGACGGCGTAGAAGCGGTCGTGGCTCGGCTGGTACAGCTTGCGCAGCCGGGTGCGGTACAGCCGGTGGGTGGCGAAGCGGGCGCGTCCCGGGCCGCGCTCCGTGACGGGGACGGGCACGGGGCAGGACCACACGTCCTCGGCCGGGTCGAAGCGCAGCGAGTCCCTCGGGTCGGCGACGAGGGCGCGGACGAACTCGGGCGAGGCGTACTTCTGCAGGACGGGGGTGCGGGCGGCGGGGTCGAAGCGGTCGAATCCGCCGCGTTCGCACACGTACCAGGGGGCGAGGAGCTTGAAGCCGTGGCCGGGGGCGGCGCCCGCGCTCACCAGATGTTCCCGGCGCCGGGCGTGTAGGCCGGGGAGACCACCATCTGGTCGGTGACCAGCGTCGCGCACTTCACCAGGCCCGTGAAGGTGGACAGCGGGGCGTTCACGGTGACGGTGGGCGCCTTGACGTCGACGGAGGCGTTGGCCTCGACCTGGACCGCGGTGGGGGTGAGGCGGACGGTGCAGCCGCCGCTGTGCCGGACCACGACCTGCCGGGCGGCGTCGTCGAGGACGACCTCGTGGCCGGAGGCCATGGTGATCCGCACCCGGGCCGCGCCGGCCGTGTCGTCGAACTCCAGGCTGCTGCCGGCCCGGGACCTGAACTGGCGCAGGTCGTTCGCCGCTTCCGGTTCGTGCGGCAGGGCGGCGCGGCCGTTCCAGGCGGCGCCGAGGACGTACGGGCGGCGCGGGTTGCCGGCCTCGAAGGCGACGACGACCTGGCTGCCCACTTCGGGCAGCGCGAGCAGCCCCTGCCGGTCGTCGGCGTACGGGGAGCAGAGCGTCGCCCAGGCGCGCACGTCGCGGTCCCCGTCCCGACCGAGCCAGGGGAAGCGGACCTCGATCCGGCCGAGCCGCTTCTCGTCGACGATGTCGGTGACGAGCGCCGGGTAGACGCCGAAGTAGCCGGGCGCGGCTCCGTCCGCGGGGGCGGGCAGGGACATCACACCACCTCGTTCAGGGACGGGCGTTCGGCGTCGAAGCGGGTGCGGAAGCCACGGTCGGGGTCGAAGGTGTGCCGGACCCGGGTGACGTGGTAGCCGTCGCCCTCGAAGGGGCCGCCGACCGAGCGGAGGGTGAGCCTGCCGCCGACGACGAGGTCGGGGCTGCCGTTGGTGGTGCCGGCGACGGTGACGAACCGGCGGCCGCGGCGCAGCATTTCGGCGCGCGCCCAGCTCTCGGCCTCCCCGGTGGTCAGGGCCGCCTCGCGGACCCGCAGGCTGGTGGCGGGCCCCATCGCGCGGGCCAGCAGCCGCGCCCCGGTGCGGCCGCCGCCGGCCGTCTCGGCCTCGACGACCTCGGGGCCGGCCCGTTCGTCGATGGGTTCGCGGCGTTCGGCGTCGTAGCCGGTGACGACGACCTCGCTGCGCTGGTGCGCCAGGTCGGCGGCGAGCCGCACCGACATCAGCTGGTTGCCGTAGACGAGGGTCTGCACGGGGGCGGTGCGGCTGCCGCGGGGCCGGAAGTGCACGGTGGTGCCGGCCGCCCACAGCTCCGCCTGGACCAGTCGGGCCCGTTCGCGCAGGAAGGCCAGGTCGCTCTGGTTGAGCTGCTGGACGACGTCGTAGCGGGGGCCGGGGACGTCCGCGTCGGCGCCGAGGCCGTGCTCGCGGGCCACCTCGCGGGCGAGGTCGGCGTCGGTGACGTCGCGGTACGTGCGCAAGCGGCGGGTCATCCGCAGCCGCATCAGCACGTCCTCGGCATGGACGAGGACCAGCGGCGGCTCGCCGTCGCCGAGGAGGAGCTCCACGGCCGAGACGACTCCCTCGAACACGTACCGGCGGGCCGACGGCGGGCCGAGGGCCGCCCTGAGGCTGCTGCCGAGGCCGACCGTGGACCCGTCCAGGTGCAGCAGCCGGTCCTGCGGGCCCGTCGCGCCGGGGCCGACGGCGAGGAAGTGGGCGCGCAGGGTGCGCAGCCCCTCCGTGCCCTCCGCCACTTCCAGGCGCACGCAGTCCCGGGCGAGGTCGCGCACGAGCGTGCCGCCGACCTCGAAGACGGGCGGGACGGCCGCGACGGCGGCGTCAGTCATCGAAGCCCTCAGCGGCGGTGCGGGCGGCGAGCCACGCTGCCCGCTCGACGGCCTCCTGGTGGCGTTCGGCGGCCGCCCACTTCCCGCCGGGGCCGGCGGCCCCGGCGCGGCCGGGGGTGGGCGGGCCGCTACCGCCCGTGGGCACGACTTCGGTGTGCAGCTCTCCGATGTACACGCTCATGGCGGGCCTCCTCGCGGTGTCCACCCCAGGGTGGTGGGGCCGGCGTCACGGCCGCGTTGCTCGCAGTCGGCCGCGGCCCGGCCGGGCGGGTCGGTCGGGAGCCGCTCCCAGGGCGCGGCCCCGGGGTCGGGGGCGGGGGCCTCTTCGCGGCGGGCCCTGTCGGCGAGGCTGCGGCCGCCGCCGGCCCGGACCTCTGCGAGGGTCCCGGGGTCGGCGCGGGCGCGCAGGGGTATGCCGCGGGCGTACGTGGTGGAACGCGGGTCGGGCCCGGGCGGCGGGAGGCGTCCGGGCGGGGGCGCCGGCCCGGTGGCAGGGACCTCGAAGGAGCGGCGGGCACGGGCGGTGGCGAGGTCGGCCGCGGCGGCGGTCACCGCCTGCGCGGCCGCGGCTATGCCGCCGCCGGCGCTGAGGACGAAGCCGGCCCGGGCCGCCGTGTCCGGGCCGCCCGGTGCGCCGGCGGCGGGGCTGCCCGGTGTACCGCC
>NZ_JBHWJJ010000107.1:0-29429 GCF_042732005.1 Streptomyces sp. NPDC059851
CTACATATACACCCCCAAATTCGTGGCCCGCTTCAGTTTTTTAAACCAGACTGGGGCCGGGGGGGCGCCCCACCGCCGAACCGCACGCGCGGCGGCGGCGCTCCCACGCATCTCCCCGGGTACTGGGAGCGATCAGCAGCGGATGTAACTCATGGCCACATGGGTGAAGGTTTGGCCGGAGGGGGCGGAGATGTTGACGGGGGAAGAGTCGCCCTTCGGGCCGGCCCAGTCGCTGTCCCTCCAGCCACCGCCGGACAGGTAGCCCCGTACGAACGGACAGCGGCCGTCCGACTTGGTGTCGTGCACCGTGCCGGAGACCCGGGTGTTGTTGTCGCACCACTTGCCGTTCGCGTAGCCCTCGCCCGAGGAGACCGACCAGTTGGCGGTGCAGGCGAGCGCAGCGGTGCTGCCGGCACTGGCGGACGGTGCGGTCACCGCGAGGGCGGCGACGGCCAGCGCACCGGCGGCGAGGACGCGCGGCATGTGCCTCATCACCAAATACCTCCGTGGAGTCCCAGGGGCCGCCCATCGGCCCCCTGACGGACAGTCAACGTAGTCGTGCGCTCGCCGGAGGGAGCCTCTCCACGGGGGATCTCCTCCGCTGTTCCCGGCACATTGGCTCAGAAAATCCCGGACCCCGGTCTCCTCCGGGCCACGCCGCCCCCAGGTTGCCGCCCCACCCCCACCGCGGAAGCGATCCGTCCACCTCGGCGACCTCCGGTCGGCCCGATGGCGCGATACCGGGCACCGGCTGCGGGGTGGCCCGGAAGGGCCGGTGCCGCGGCGGCGACGGCGTGCCCCCGCCGCGGCATCGTGGCCCCGCATCGGCTCCGGTCGCTCAGCCCACGCGCTCGATGCGTGCCCGCCGGATCAAGTTCTTGCCCGGCTCCCGCACCTGCTCGAAGGCCGCGTTGTTCAGCAGGGCACAACTGCCCGACGGACCGTTCACCGTCACCGTCGTCGCACGACCGTTGTCCAGGTTCGTCACCTTCAGCTTCGTCCCCACCGGGAACGTCCCACTGCTCGCCGCCGGCGCACCCCCCTCACCCGACAACGTGACCGTCGACCCCTGACAGACGACGTCGGGGACAGCGGCATTGCCGGTCGCCATCGTGGTGACGACGCCTCCGGCAGCCAGCGCTCCCGCGACGACGGACAGCACGATCTTCTTCTTGGGACTCATAGTGCGTTTCCTCGACACTGGCACTCCTCGATCCGATGGACGCTCCCCCTTCGTCCTGCATACGGCTCACGTGCCGGGCCAGTTCAGTGCTGTTGCAGCCCTACGCATCCCCCCGCGAGGCACCGTGGGGCGCCGCACCGGGACACCACGGAGCGCGCGACTCCTGGATTGCCTTCGAAGAAGCAGGTCACAGCCCCTACGCCCGTGGGAGTCGGCGTGCATCCGGCACTCACACCGGCAGTTCTGGACCAACGCCGGGGCAGCGCCACCAAAGGCAGCCTTAAGGTCCAGTTGATCCGCAGTTAACCATCCGGTTCCCAGCCGTAGCGGCGGGCGCGGGCACTCGGATGCACCGGTGGGCGACCACTGTCCGAACGCAGGGCAGCGGAAACCGTCAGCCCGGTTCGCCACTTCCGGTCAGAGCGGCTGTGGCGCCGTCACGGTGCGCAAGTCCTACTACCAGCCGGATATCGGCCGGTAGAGCGCCGTTCGTACGGTCAACTGCCCGATGGGAAAGTCCTGTAGCCGGAAAACGGCCGAGCAGCCGGAAGGGTGAAATCCTCAGCACCACACCGACTTCGGCCCACCGCACCGCCGTATGAACAATTGACGTAGGAAGCAAGCAGGTTGTCACCCGAAGCGCCGATGTCCTGGCCGTGCGCGGCGTTCCGAAGCGACCGGCCCAGCCATTTCAGATCATCGGCATTTTTCGCGGGCGCTTTACCCAACCGAGATGTTTCAGCGCGTGTCCGAAGGCCTCCGACGCATATCTGGCGAGAACAATGGGCCGTTGCCGAGAGCCAGTACGCATATCACTGGAGAGCAGCCTCATCGTCCGTTCCTGTACCTGGATACGAAGGGATCGCGATTGCCCTGCTCGACGATTGATCACCGCCAGTCAGACGACAACTACGACAGGCGCGGACCTCGACGAGGTGCTCCGCGTTCTCTCGCCTTCTTGCTCATAACTTCTCTGGCCACGGTGTCCGTACCCGCCACGCCCGCCGAAGCGGCCTCCTCGTACGGCGCCAAAGCCGTCGCCATCGCCGCCTCCAAAGAGGGCGCTCCGTACGCCTACGGTGCCACGGGCCCGCGGAAATTCGACTGCTCGGGTCTCACGCTCTACGCCTTCCGAAAGGCAGGGCGGACGCTCCCCCGTACTGCTGAGCAGCAGTACCGGAGCACCCGCCGGATTTCGCGCCGGCAGCGCACCGCAGGGGACCTCGTCTTCTTCCCCGCCGGCTCGACCATGGCCCACGTGGGTATTTACGCGGGCAACGGCAAGATCTGGCACGCTCCCCGGCCCGGCACCCGCGTAAGGCTAGAGGAGATCTGGACGGAGAACGCCCGCTACACCCGCGCCAACTGAAGCGGCGCCATGAAGGCGCCGACACAACGCAGCAGACGCCCGGTTCGGCAATGTCGAGACCCGCTGACCGGACAACGCCCTTCCAGCGGCTCGTAGTGCAATGTCGGCGCCCTCCGCCACGGAGACTCGGCATCATGGCTGCCATGGACGCGTCGAGCACCGCCTGGATCACGATCGCGGCGTACGAACACCTGGGCCGCCTGCACCCGAAGGCGGCCGCACGTGCTTGACTGCGCGACCGCGGCATCGACCGGATGCCCTTCGCCCCGGACGAGATCTGCTGGGACTTGTCCTGCGGCGCAGGTCCCGATGGCCGCTGGCACGGCTGGTTCGTCATCCGCGTCCATGCCGACGCGCTACGGCGGCTCGGGCTGCATCCCGATCAACCCACCGCCAGTACCACCGCCCCGTCCCCTCCCGCCTGGTGGCATGCCGCCGCTGAACGCAACGCCCAAGTGCCGTGTCGGGCACCGGTCGGATTTCGCGGGCCGGGCCTCCTTCGGGCCCGGAAGCCGCCTGCTCCCTCTGATGGCCGGCGGTCCGGCGGTCGGCTCCAAGGGGGCCGGGGCAGAGGGACTTTGGCGCTCGTGATCAGCGTTTCGTTGGTCGCTCCCGTGATATACGCTGCCGAATGGCCGGGCGAGCCGCGCCGTGAGGTGCCGGGTTGATGGCAGAGGGGTCGATGGCTTACCAACGAGATGCCGGTCCGTCCCCGGTCGCCCGCGGCGGGACGGCAAAGACCCGCTCCGCTCACGCCTGGGATTCGGCGCTGTCGGCCGAGGAGTTCACGGCGATCAAGGGCGTCGGGTTCGATCCCGTCGGGCAGGTGTTCGGCACGGCCGTCTTTGACGACGGGTACACCGGCCTGTGGGGCTGCCCGGGCGCGTGGTCGGTCACCGACGGCAGGAAGGTGCCGTCCTCGGCGTGGGACGCGTCCCTCGCACCGTTGGTGCGGACGATGTACGCGGCGCGCAGACTGGCGGTCACCCGTGCGGTGGCCGAGTGCCGCGCGCTCGACGGCGACGGGGTCGTCGGGGTGCAGCTGCGGGTCGACACGTTCCCCGGAGGAGGCCTGGAGTTCACCGCGCTGGGCACCGGCGTCCGGGCCCGCTCGCACATCCGGCCGCGCCTGCCCTTCACAGCGCACCTGAGCGGCCAGGACTTCGCCAAGCTCGTGCACGCCGGATGGGTGCCCACCGGAATCGCCTTCGGCATCGCCCTCGAAGCCCGGCACGACGACTGGCGCACCTCCCGCCGGACGTCCTGGACCGCCGGGAACCAGGAGGTCGACGGCCACACCCAGTTGCTCGGCCACGTCCGTCACCAAGCCCGGAACCAGCTGGCGGTCGGAGCGGCGGGGCACGGCGGCGACGGGGTGGTGGTGGACGAGGCGGAGTTGCGGGTGCGGGAGATCGAGTGCCCTGCGTTCGGGTACGGGCGCGATTTCACCGCGGAAGCCGTCTTCACCGGTACCACCGTGGCCCGGTTCGGCCGCTCCGCGCGGTCTGCGGGAGCCGGGCCACTGACCATCATGAGACTGGAGCGCGAGCGCTGACATGATCGAGCGAAGAGGACGGGACCGGGCCGCGGAAGCCGCGCAGCCGGCTGCGGAGGCCATGGCCGAGGACGCGATGCGGCGGCTCGCACAGGCCGGTCCCGGGCAGAAACGTTCGCTGTTCACGTCCGACCTGACGGTGAACGAGTTCCTGCTGGTGCGCGAAGCCGGCTTCCGCCCGCTCGGCCTGGTCCTCGGCTCCTCGGTGTACCACGTCGGCATCCAGCTCGGCCGGTGGTCGAAGAACCAGGAGCTCACCAAGCTGTCGCAGGCCATGTACCACGCGCGCGAGCTGGCGATGAGCCGGATGGCGGCGGAGGCGCGCGCCTTGGGGGCGGACGGGATCGTGGGGGTGCGGCTGGACATCGAGTTCAAGGAATTCGGCTCGGACATCGCCGAGTTCATCGCGGTCGGCACGGCGGTGGAGGCGGACGGTGCGGACCCGGGACCGAGCGGGACTTGGCTCAACACCAAGGGCGAGCCCTTCACCTCGGACCTGTCCGGCCAGGAGTTCTGGACACTGGTCCGGGCCGGGTACGCGCCGCTGGGCATGGTCATGGGGTCGTGCGTCTACCACGTGGCGCACCAACGCTTCGCACAAGCGCTGAGCACCGCAGGCCGCAACGTCGAGATCGAGCCCTTCACCCAGGCGCTCTACGATGCGCGCGAGCTGGCGATGACCCGCATGCGGGCGGAGGCGCAGGCCCTGGAGGCCGAGGGGATCGTGGCGGTCCGGCTGAGGCAGCACTCACACTCCTGGGGATCGCACACCACTGAGTTCTTCGCCATCGGCACGGCGGTGCGCTCGCTGCGCGACGACCACGTCATCGACACGCCGACCATGGTGGTGAGCCTCGATGCCTGAGCGGGAAGTGGAACTGCTGGCGGCGGCGCTGCGCCAGGACAGCGCGGATCTGAGCCTCTACGTCGAAGTGTTGTCGGCGAACCTGGCGGAATCGCTGCCGCCCGGTGCCGTACGGGTCAAGCGCAGGCGTTCCATGACGGAACGGCTGGCCGGGCGTGGGGGCTCGGTCGCCGAACTGCACGTGCTGCTCGGGGAGCAGCAGCTCTCGCTGCGGATGGATCGGGGACGGGTGGCCGGCGAGATCGTCCACGAGGTGCGGGGCGTCGTGCTCTCCCGGCGCCCGGTGGACGTGGACGAGTGGATCGACGCCCTGGCCCGGTCCCTGGCCGATGCTGCCGCGTCGAGTGCCCGTGCCCGCGAGGCCATCGAGCGCTTGCTGACCTGACCGCCGCCGACTCCGTGCCCGGGCCGCCGGCAGAGCATGCGGCCGACGGTCGGCTCCCGGTCGGGGTCCGTACACTGGCGGTCATGGCATGTCGCATCAGTGAGTTGGTCATCGACTGCGCCGACGCCGACCGGCTCGCCGCATTCTGGAGCAACGTCCTCGGCTACGTCGAACTCGGCCGGGAAGACGACGGAAGCATCGCCATCGGGCCGCCCGACGCCGGGCCCGGTGGCCCTCCCGTCCTCGTCCTCAGCCCCAGCAGCGACCCGCGGACCGGGAAGCTCCGCCTGCACATCGACGTCAACCCCACCGACCGCGAACAGGACGCCGAGCTGGAGCGGCTACTCGCTCTCGGCGCCACGCCCGTCGACGTCGGCCAGACCGGCACCGAGAGCTGGCACGTTCTGGCCGACCCGGAAGGCAACGAGTTCTGCCTCCTTCGGACCCGGCTCCAACCCCTCTGACACCCGGCCCCCGGGGTGCCGTCCGGCCGTGACCCGGACAGCGCGTCGCGGGCCCGTCGCGGCTGTGCCCGGTCCGTCGGAAGCCCTCGTCGCGATCCCCTGCGGGGCCGCGTGCTCCCCCGCTTCCGCTCCGCGACGCGGCGCCGCCGCGGCGCCGCGTCGGCGGCCCGGCTGGTCGAGCGGCGCGGCTCGGGGTGTGCTGGTGTCATGAGCGCGATCACCGCCGAGACGGCCGCTTCTTCATCGTGGGAGGCCGCCTGGGCGACCTCCTCGGGGTCGCGGTGGGCGTCGGCGCGCCGTTCGCGCTGCGGGAGCGCACCTGTCGCCACCCGCTGATCGATTACGTCGGTCTCTTCCGCAACCCGCCTGTCGCCTCGTCACCGCGCCCCATGGCCCACGAGCTCCTCTTGGGGCGCGCGGGCCTCTCGGTGACACGCGTGGTCTATATTGAACACGTTCACATGAACGCGTTCAAAGGGGGGTGGGGGTGCTTCGACCCGCGCGGTCCGCAGCCGCCGACACGTGCCTGGATCCTGGGTCCCGCGTGGACCGACTTGAGATCTCCGATCTGATCACATCAGTGGATCCGAACAGCGGCCACCGGCTCCCGGTCCAGCGCGCCGAGGTGATCCGCCGGCTCCGTGAGACCGGCGACGAGCGGGCGGCCGAGGTGGTCTCCGGGCTGCCCGCGGACGCGGACGGCGTACTCGACCCGCACGCCGTGGACCGCCTGCTCATCACCGTGCACACCGAGCTCCAGCGCCTGAGCGAGGAGCTCCGGATCGGCGAACGCCTGGTACACCTGCTCGGCCCGCTCTTCACCGCGATCCGGGCGAGCACGGGGCAGCCCGGCCCGTACCGCTTGGTCGACGTGGGTTGCGGACTGGGATACCTGGTCCGCTGGCTGGCGGCCACCGACGCCCTCGGGCCGGACGTCGAGTTGGTCGGCGTCGACCTCGATGCCGCATTGGTCGGCGAGGCGGACAGGCTCGCCCGCGCCGAGGGGCTCGGCTGCCGCTTCGTCCACGGGAACGCCTTCGACCTCCCCGAGGCGGCGACCGTCTACGTCTCCACCGGTGTGCTGCACCATTTCCGCGGTGCTGCCCTCACCGCGTTCTTCCAGGCACAGGCCGCCTCACCGGCGCTGGCCTTCTGCCACTTCGACATCGCCGCGACCCGGCTCGCGCCCATCGGAGCCCGGGTCTTCCACCGGGCCCGGATGCGCCACCCGCTCGGCCGCCACGACGGCGTGGTCTCGGCGCAGCGCGCCCACAGTGACGAGACGCTGCTGCGCGCCGCCGCCGTACCGGGCATCCGGCCACTGCTGTACGAGCCGCGCGGCGCAGTGAACCCGTTCTGCACCACGCTGCGCCCGGTGATGGGAGTGCGCCCGCACCTGGAGGCACCGCTCCGCCTGGCCCTCGGGCGGGCCGCGCGCCGGCTGGTGGGACTGCAAGACCTTGCCGGGTCTGCTCGGTGACCCCCGCCGTATGGCTCGTACTCCTCGGTCTGACCGACGCGGCGTTCAGCGGCTTCCGGGCGTACGCCGGCCGTGACGCCCGGATCCGCAAACACCGGGCGACCGCCCGAGCCGCCCTGCGCGGGCTGGCCGTCGGGAGCGTCCTGCTCCTCGTCCCCGCGCTGACGGCCGCACTCCTCCTGCTGACCGCGTCCGACACGGCCCGGACGTACGCCACCCTGACAGCCGGAGGCTTCGGCTACCTGCTCCCGCTCACCGTCTACGCCGCCGGCGTCCTGCTCTCGCTCGCCGCCTACTTCTTGCTGCCGTTCCGCGCCAGCACCCTCGCGACGGTCGTCGGCCTCGGTCCGCTGACCCTGCTGCGCCCGCTCGCCGTAGCCGCCGCCTGCCTCGGGGCACTCCTCAACGGTGGCGGGTGGCCCGCCCTGCTGGTCGGCACGATCGCGGGCGGATGCGTGCTGTGCGTGGAACCCGCCGTGCACAGACGGTGGTACCCCCGCGTGCTGTGACACCCTCCGCGCGCCGGCTCGACGGAACGCGTCGCCCCGCCGCGCTCCGCGGGCGGGGCGTGCCAGCGCGAAACGGGCGCGTGCACCGGCACAGTTACCGCCCGGGTGGGTGAAACCGGTCCCTCGCTCCCGCTCGGCCGACGGCACGACACCGATCCGGGCCATGATGCGAGGCGATTCGCCCGGGACCTGTTCGAGGTGCGGCCTCCTCCGCCCGTCCGGGCGACCTCCCCCGTGAGAGAGGAGCGAAATGACCGTTCCCGCCGTGACGAAGGACGTCGAGGACTTCGTCGACCTCTGTGTGCCGCTGACCGGCTTCCCCGCGTTCGACCTGTACGCCACCGGCATGGCCGGGCTCTATCTGGAAACCGCCCGCCGACAGGTCGGACCGGACCGGTTCGCCGAGTTCTGGGCCGCATGGACCGCGGCCGCCTCGTCGCGCCACGGTCCGCAGAACCTGTCCCCCACCCACCTTGAGGTGGCACGGGCGCTGACCTACATGTGGCTGACCGGGGCTTGGCCGCGCCTGGCGCCGGCCGCGCACGCGGAGCTGCGCCGGGAGATGGCCAACGAGGAGTTCGTCGTCGCGCCCGAGGCGTACGTCGAGGGCCTGGTATGGCGTACGTTCCACGGCCACCCGTCCGGCGCCAAGCCGCCGGGCTTCGGCACCTGGGCCGTCCCGCCGCCGGCCCAACCCGAGACCACGGCGCTGCGCGAGGACCTCGGCATCGGCGAACTGGGCTGCCGCACCGGGCTCGCCGCCGAGGTCGCCCTGGATGCGGTCCCCGACCACCTGCTGCCCGGCCACCGCGCCTCCCGCAGCATCCCGCCGTCCGCCGTCCCCAGCGCCGCCGCCCGGCCCGACACCTCGGAGGAACCCGCATGACCCCAACCGTCAGCGCGGACGAAGCCGTCCGCCGACGCTACGACGTCGTCATCGTCGGTGGCGGCTGGTCCGGCAGCCTCATCGCCAAGGAACTCGGCGACCTCGGCTGGCGCGTCCTCGTCCTGGAGGCCGGCAACGGCGGCACGGAGACCTGGCCCGGCTACCTGGACTCGCTCGCCACCTTCCACTCCGCCGTGGCCAAGGTGCCCAACTCCGCCTACCGGCGCAGCGTCGCCGCCCCCTTCCCGGACGTCCTCGACCTCGCCCCGGTCCGCGACCCGAAGCCCGGCCTGCCGGAGTTCACCGCCAACGGCTACTTCGTCCAGAACGGCCGGCTCCCCTACGGCACCGACTACCTCCGCGAGTTGGGCGGCACCGCGATGCACTGGCTCGGGGCGGTGCCGCGCATGCACCCCGAGGACTTCGCCACCGAGGACCACGGTTACGGCCGCAGCTGGCCGATCGATCCGCAGGAGCTGCAGGAGTGGTACGCCCGGGCCGAGTACGAACTGGGCGTCGCCGGGAACGCGGACGACCAGCGCGCGATCGGCGTCGTCACCAGCGACGAGTACGTCTACCCGATGCACCAGATCCCAACCAGCTACATCGACCAGTACTGCAAGGACCTCAACGGCACGCACATTCTGGACGAGGTCACCGCCGAGACCTACGAGCTGCAGCTCAGGAGCCTGCCGCAGGCCCGCAACTCCACCCCGAACCCGGCCTACTCCTCGCCCTACTCCCCGACCCCGTACCGGCCCGAGGGTGCGGTCGGGCTGCCCAACTACGGCGAGCGCTGCGTCGGCAATGCCAGCTGCGTGCCGATCTGCCCGGTGCAGGCCAAGTCCCACCCGCTGCGCCAGCAGGCCCGCTTCGCGCGTACGGTCACGCTCGCCACCCGCTGCGTCGCCACCCGGGTCCGCCTGGGTGGCGCGACGCGGGGCGGCCTGGTGAGCGGCGTGGAATTCCGTACGTACACCGACCCCGCCTCACCGGTCAGCCGCTCGTACGTGGTCGAGGCGGACGTCGTCGTGCTCGCCGCGCACGCCATCGAGAACGCCCGCCTGCTGCTGTCCTCCGGGCTCGCCAACGGGAGCGACCAGGTGGGCCGCAACCTGATGGACCACCCCACCCTCCTCAACTGGGCCCTCGCCGACGTGGAGCGGGGACCGGTCGGGCCGTTCCGCGGGCCCGGGCACACCTCCGGCTGGGAGGCGTTCCGCTTCGGGGCGGGACGCAGCCGGCGGGCCCCGTTCCGGATCGAGATCGGCAACTGGGGTTGGGGCTGGGCCACCGGCGCGCCCATGAGCAACGTCGCCACCGCCCTCGGCATCGGCGGCGACCGGGAGGGCGGGGTCCGCCCGGACGGCGTGTTCGGGCCGGAGCTGCGCCGGCTGCTCGGCTCCACCATCGGCCGGCAACTCCAACTGCAGATCGCCGTCGAGCAGTCGGCGAACCCCAGCAACCGGGTCACCCTCGACCGTCGCTACCGCGACGCCATGGGCAACCTCCGCCCGGTCATCACGTACGACCTCGACCAGCACACCCGCGACGGACTGTTCGCCGCCCGTCAGGTGGCGCGGCAGGTCTTCCACCGCCTCGGCGCCACCGACTACACCGACCACGCCCCGCGCGACGGCGTGCCCCCGCTCGGCCACTTCGAGCACACCTTGAACGGCGTGACCGAGCACCTGGCCTACAGCGGCGCCGGGCACGGAGCCGGCACGCACATCATGGGCAGCTCCGCCCGCAGCTCCGTGGTCGACGAGTTCCAGCGCACCTGGGACCACCCGAACCTGTACGCCGTCGGCTGCGGCAGCATGCCCTCCATCGGCACCAGCAACCCCACCATCACCATGCTGGCCCTCGCCCTGCGCAGCGCGGAGCAGATCCACGAGGACCTGCTCCTCGACCGGCGGCCGGCCGACATCCGCAGCGCCGACGGACAGCGACCGGGCGGCACGGCCGACGAGTTGGAGGTACTCGCGTGATCACCGCACTCGAACTGGACGAGCAGGGCTTCGCCCGGCCGGAGACCCTGCCCGGCCTGCGCAAGTACCTCCAGGCAGCCCTGGAGGTGGAGCACCTCACCATCCCGGTCTACATGACCGGCATGTACACCATCCGCCCCGGCACCAACCGCACCGCGTACTACGCGATCCGGGCCGTCCTGGTGGAGGAGATGCTCCACATGACACTGGTCGCCAACCTGCTCAACGCGGTCGGCGGCACCCCGAAGGTCGGCACCGGCTTCGTCGCCAAGTACCCCGCGAAGCTGCCCTTCAGCGGTGACAGCGTGCCGACGATCGGACTGCAGCACTTCTCCCCCGCCGCCCTCAAGACGTTCCTGCGGATCGAACAGCCCAGGGAAATGGTGCCGGACGCCGCCCAGGGATCCGGGTGGACCTCCATCGGGCAGTTCTACGAGGTCATCCTGAGCGGTCTGGAGCACCTCGTCGAGACCCTCGGCCACGACGAGGTCTTCCCCGGGACGAGGCCCGGCCACCAGGTCGGTCCGGAGGACTTCTACAACTCCGGCGGCGAGGTCTTCCCCGTCCACGACCTCGCCACGGCCAAGCTGGCCATCAAGACGATCAGCGAGCAGGGCGAGGGGATCGGCGACAGCATCTGGAACAGCAACGACCGCCTCTTCGGCGAACAGCGCGAACTCGCCCATTACTTCCGCTTCAACGAGGTCTACACCGAGCGCAGCTACGGCCCGCACGACCGCCCCGGTGACCAGCCCAGCGGACCGCTGATCGACGTCGACTGGGACGGCGCCTACCCGATCCACGGCGACTCGAAGGTTGCCGACTACCGCAAGTTCGCCGGCACCAGCGCCGTGTACGAGCACGCCGTGGCCTTCAACTCCCGTTACGCCGTGTTGCTGCGCTACCTCGGTTCCGCCTTCAACGGCCGTCCCCGGCACATGGCCCTCGCCATCCCCACCATGCTCGAACTGCGCGACCGCGCCGAGCAGCTCTACCGCAACCCCCACCCCGATCCGGCCCACGCCGGCCAGGGACGTTTCGCCAGCGCCACCTTCGAACTCGCCCAGCCGCAGTTCGACGCCGCCGACGAGGAGGTCGAGCGCAACGTCCGGGTGGCGGGGCTCGAACCGGGCGAACCGATCGACCTGTCCGCCCTGGCCTCCGGGTCCAGCGAGGCCTTCGTCTGACGGCACGGTCGCCGCCGCCGTCGGTGCCGCAGTCGGTGCCGCCGGCGCCACCGGGGTCCGGGTGCTCGGCCGCGGCGGCGCCGGGTGGCGGGGTGGAGGTGCCGGCCCCGATGGATTGTCAGTGGGGGCTGAGAGGATCGGAGCATCAAGTCGGGAAAAGGGGGAGCGGCCATGTCCGGAAACCAGAACTACATCAATCACGTTGCTCTTGTGCTGGATGCCAGTTCGTCCATGTCGCAGCTGAGCCGCAAGGTCGTCGAAGTCGCCGACCAGCAGATCGCCTATCTGGCCCGCCGGTCGCAGGAACTGGACCAGGAAACGCGCGTCACGGTGTACGTATTCGCGGACGACGTGGAGTGCGTCATCTACGACAAGGACGTGCTGCGCATGCCGTCCCTCAAGCAGCTGTACCGGGTCGGTGGAATGACGGCTCTACTGGCGGCCACGCTGAAGTCGCAGCGGGAGCTTGCGCAGACGGCCCAACTCTACGGCGACCACAGCTTCCTGACGTTCATCCTGACCGACGGCCAGGAGAACGCGAGTCACCGCTGCCCGGGCGCCCCTGCAAGGGACCCGCGTGCACTGGTGCGGGCCGTGGCCACGATGATCGAGACGCAGCAGGACAACTGGACCCTGGCCGTTCTCGTCCCGGACCAGATGGGCAAGCGCGAGGCCATGCAGTGCGGCTTCCCGAAGGACAACATAGCCATCTGGGACGCCACGAGCACTCAGGGCCTGGAGGAGGCCGGAAAGGTCATCCAGCAGGCCACCGAGAAATTCATGGTGGGCCGTTCCAAGGGCATCCGGGGATCGCGGGCGGTGTTCTCCACGGGTGCAGAAGCGGTCAACAAGGACACCATCAAGGCAGCCGGTCTCACGCCGGTGGATCCGTCGGAATACCAGCTCCTTACCGTGGCCCGCGAAGCGGCGATCCGGGACTGGATCACCGAATGCGGGCACACTTACCGCACCGGTTGTGCTTTCTATCAGCTGAGCAAGTCGGAGAAGATCCAGGCACAGAAGAAGATCGCGGTGCTGGAGAAGAAGACGGACCGGGTGTACACCGGACCGGAGGCGCGAGCCCTGCTCGGTCTCCCGGACACGGAAGTTCGCGTCAAGCCGGATCACAACGACGACTTCACGATCTTCGTGCAGAGCACCAGCGTGAACCGGAAGCTGGTGCCGAACACGCGCCTGCTGGTCATGGGCTGACGCCCAGGAAGCCCCGCCGGCCCCGGCCGGCGGGGCTTCGCCACATTGAGCCACCGACGACGACCCCCGTGGTCCACGGCGGCGACCGGAAGCTCGTCATACGACGCCTGTGATGCCGAGCCCCGCCGCCCCGGAGGCCCGGGGAGATCCAGATCGTCACCGCTTCTGCGCGTGCCCACGCACTCTCTGGAGGATCGCCTCGCGAAGCCGTACGCGATCCGGGTCCCTTCTGAAGCGAATACCCCGCTGTGCCTCGACCGCCTCAGCGAGCCTCCTGGCCTGCCCCGTGTCGAGTTCGTCGATCATTTGCAGCGCGAGTCGCATGGCGTGGTACTGCTCGAAGGGAGTGCGCGGGTTCGTGACGGCGGCAAGGGTGGCTTCGAAGTTCCGCAGTTCAGGCCTGGCCTGCATCATTGCCAAGGCGGTGATGCGCTGCTCGTCCGTACCGTCCCGTAGCCAGCGCAATACCTCGGCCGACTCGAAGGACTGCTCCTGTGCCAAGCGGCGCGCTCGGGCAGTCACCTCTTCCAGGGCGCGCGTGCGCGAGGCACCGGCGCGCATCGAACCGCGTACGGAGCCGTAGTCGGCGGCCATGGGTCCGGCAGCGTCCAGCAGGGTTCTCGCCTCTGCACGCAGCTCACGCGCCGTAGCGATGTCTCCACGGCGCTCGGACTCCTCCGCCAACGCGAACCTCTCCGCTGCGGCTGCCCGAATGCGCAGCGTGGCCCCTCCGAACTCAAGGCTCTCGATGCCACTGCCGAGCAGGGCGAGGAGAAGCAAGACGCCCCCGAATACGATCAGCGCCGCCGAGCCGGTCCCGTTCTGGGTCATGTAGACGGCAAGTGCGCCCAGGCAGTATGACCCGGCACCCAGGAGCCGTGAGGGCACGCAAGGCGGGCGTGAACCAGACGGTGGCAGATCTCGTCTTCACTGGCCTCTCCGCTTCGGCTCGGACCGGCGTGTCAAGCAGCCCGGACATCAGACCGTTCAGCGATCGCCTCGTTCGGCTTCGGTGATGTGGAAGCGATGGGACTCGGGGCCGGTCTGGATGACGACCGTGAGCAACAAGCACAGAGTGAGCGGCCACCCAGGCCGGAGCCACCATTACGCCAACAGCGGCATGCCACCGACCATCACACCGGGTGGGCTAGGCGGTACCCGTGACGGTGCTGGCTCGGCGCGGACCGGTGGACCGCGCGAACGGGCCACCGGCGGTGAAGGCGTGCTGCGCGAAGCGTTCGCCCATGAGGCGGTGGGTCGCGGCGTCCGGGTGGAGGTCGTCGGGCAGGGGCAGGGCGGGCTCGTCCGACGGCCCGTACAGTTCGCGTCCGTCGAGGTGGTACAGGTTCGGGTCGTCAGCGGAGCGCTCGCGAACGATGCGGGCCAGCTCGTCCCGGATGACCGTGAGGGTCAGTTTCCCGGCGGCGACCTCCCGCGGGTCGCCCGTGGCCCGGAACTTCAGCTGGCCGGTGGCGAGGGAGTCCGGATCGACCGCGCCGGGGCCCGGGGTGTTTTCGTGCACGGGGCACAGGATCGGCGAGACGACGAGGAGGGGCGCAGTGGGGTGGCCTTCGCGGATCGTGTCGAGGAAGCCGTGCACTGCCGGCCCGAAGGCCCGCAGCCTCATCAGGTCGAGGTTGACGACGTTGATCCCGAGCTTGAGGCTGATCAGGTCGGCGGGCGCGTCGCGGATCGCGCGGGCCGTGAACGGGTCGAGCAGCGCGCTGCCACCGAACCCCAGATTGAGCAGTTCCGCCCCGCCGAGCGAAGCGGCAACGGCGGGCCAGGTGGTACTGGGGCCGGCAGCATGGGAGCCGTGGCTGATCGAACTGCCGTGGTGCAGCCAGACGGGGCGGTCGCGATGGGGCAGCGGCTCCACGCGGGCGTCGGTGCGCAGCGCGACGAGTTCGGTGGTCTCGTCGTACGGCAGCCAGATCTCGACGTCCTTCGCTCCGGCGGGCAGACCGGTGAAGCGGACGAGGGCCGGCGGGCCGGGGCGGTGCTCGGTACTCCAGTCCGTCATGTCGATGACGAGGGTGTTGCCGCCGTCGGCGCTGCCCTGCGCGGTGAGCCGGCCGTCGACCAGCAGGTCGTACGCGCCACCCGGCCGTGGCGGAGCGCCCACGTAGACGCGCTTGGTGGGGACGGTGTCGAGTTCGACCGCGGTGGCCCGGGTGCGGAAGGCGAGCCGTACGCCGGACGGCTGGGATTCGGCCATGGCGAGCTGTCCGTCGGAGCACTGGGCCCGAGCCCGGGCGGGCAGCCGGTGCGGCACGAGGCCGCGCTCGGTGCGCTCCAGTTCGATGGCGCCGCGTACCAGGGAGTCGGTGAGCGGGGTGGTGATCCATTGCGGCGCGAGGTGCTCGGAGGGTCCGGATGAGGTGTTCGAGGTGTCCGAGGGCATGTGTGGGTTCCTTGGGGTTGGTGCGGGACGGGCCGTGGGTGGGCTCTCACGGCGTGGGCCAGTCGCGCAGCAGGGTGTCGAGGGCATCGATGATGCGCTCCCAGCTCTCCTGGCTGTCGGGGGAGCTGTGGCTGAAGCCGCCGGCCGCCTCCAGGCTGACGTAGCCGTGGAAGACGCTGCCGAGCAGGCGGACGGCGTGGGTCTGTTCCGGTTCCACCAGGTCGTAGCCGCGCAGGACGGCCCGCGTCATCCGCGCGTGGCGTACTCCGGCGCTCGCGAGAGCGGTTTCGGTGTCCAGTGGGAACCGGGTCGCGGTGTAGCGGCCGGGGTGCTGGCGGGCGTAGTCGCGGAAGACGTTCGCGTAGGCCCCGAGGGCGTCCTTGCCGGACCGCCCGGCCAGGGCGTCGGCGGCCCGGTCGGCGAGCTCTTCGAGGCAGGACAGGGCGATGCGCGTCTTCAGGTCGGGGGAGTTGCGCACGTGCGAGTACAGGCTCGCGACCTTGACGTCGAACCTCCGGGCGATTTCCGAGAGCGTCACGTGCTCGAAGCCGATCTCATCCGCCAGTTCGGTTCCGGCTCGCACGAGACGATCCACTGTGAGCCCGGCACGTCCCGCCATGGCGTCCTCCTCGCGGGCCCACCGACACCCGCCTAAGTCGTGTCTGAGATTACCTAAAGCATATAGGCAACCCGGGGCGGCACGGTGATCCGTCCGGCAGCCAGGGCGTTTCGCCCCGAGGCGGCCCGGCCGGCGGTTCAGGCTCGGCCCGTGGGGCAACCCGCCCAGCGTGCCGAAGGCTTCGGACCGTTCACCACCCGGGTCACCTGGCAACTGCCCAGCGGCGGGACGGCGGTGTGGGAGTCGCGGCTCGCCCGGCGGCGTGGCGCACTCGCCATCCGTGGTCCGGGCGCGCACCACGACGGGCACGGCCGTGCCGACGAGGTCGCGATCAGCCGCCTGCGCAGGCTCAACGCCATCGCCACGACCGCGTTCGGCGGCTCCCTCTTCGCGGCCGGCGCCGCCGCCGCCCAGTTCGGTTCCGGTATCGCCATGGAAAGCGCCTCGATCTACTTCACCGGCGGACTCTTCTTCAACCCCGGCGGCTACGCCTCGCTCCTGCAAGCGGTCAACGCGACCCGCCACACGGTCGGCAACCCCGTGCTGGACACCCGCGGCTGGCGTGGTGGAGCTACGAGCCGATGCGGCTGGACTGGCTGAGCGCTTTCCTCCTGTTCACGGGCACGGTGGTGTTCGGCGTGAACCTGCTGAACTCGTTCCTGCAGGGGCTGAGCGTCCAGCAGGTCAACCGGCTGATCTGGGTACCCGATGTGGTCGGCTGCCTGCTGTTCCTGGCTTCCGGGCACCTCGCCCTGATCGAGGTCTGCCACGGAGGGCTCCGCCTCCTCCTGCGCAGCCCCGGCTGGTGGATCGTCGCGGTGAACCAGCTCGGGTCCGTCCTCTTCGTGGGGTCGGCGCTCGCCGCGCTCCCCCGGCCGGCCACCGGCAGCCCCGTCAACCTCGACATCGCCAACTGGGGCACCCTCACCGGCGCCCTGTGCTTCTCGGTCGGCGGCGTCCTCCAACTCGTCGAACGCCCGTAGAGCCGCCCCCTGCGTCCGTGCGTCGCCCCGGACGTCCGCCGGTCGCCCGCCGGGGTGAGCGCGGCCATCCCGACCCCGGGGCACAGGCCCTGCGGGCCGCGCGCACCGTGCCCGCGGCCCGGCGTCTTCCGACGTACTGGGAAGCAGCGGTCAGTCTGGGAGATCCTGTTCGGCGCACGGTCCCGCGGAAACCCGCCTCTGCAACACGGCCGTCACGTACCGCACGGAAATCGGGCGCGCACCCGATCAGCGTCGCAGAGGCGCCGTCACGGCCTCCGACACCCGCCAACCTCCTTGCACCAAAGGGGAATCCATGCGCCCCCTCGGCCGGACCCGCACGGCTTCCAACCGATCCAGCGGGCTCCGGCTTCGGTGAAGATCCGCGAACTCCGTAGGCGTGACGCGAAGCATGCGACGCGAGGCCCAGAGCAAGACCAGGGACGTAGCCCGACAGCACGAACGGTCACCGAGCAGGCAAGTGGTGAAACCCACTGTCCGAGAGCAGCCCCCTCCGGCGCCGTCTCTCCGCTCGTCATCCACTCGTCATCCAAAGGTGAAACACGAGTTCGGACTCCGTCCCGAGGAGGAGGGCGGAGGGACAGCCCCGGAGAGGCCGTACGGCAAGGGTTTGATCAGTCCGACTTGTACAGGTCGCCGAGGTTCAGCGTGTGCTCCAGCACGTCCTCCAAGGGGTCGTCGATCTGGCCGGTGTTGATCAGCGCGACGACCGGCCCGTTGTGCGAATCGCGGTGGTCCTCGTCCGCCGCCGCCGTACCGGCAGCAACAGCAGTGAAGGCGGCCACGAGGATGCCAGTAATGATCTTCTTCATACTCCGACCAACGACGGCACAGCCCATGGGATGCGGTCCACGGGGCCGCTGGCACGCCCCGCACGGGCAGCCGATGTGGCCGCCCCGTCCCGTTCCCCTCTGCCCTGCCCGTGAGCGCGGCGGTTCGCAGGAGCTCCCGGCAACCGGCGCGCCTGGTGTGTCCGTCACCCCGTGCTCCGTCACCCCGTGCCGGGGGCCAGGATCCTCTCCAGCGCCGCCAGGTCGGCCGCCTCGTTGCGTCGCAGTCGTCCCCGGCCGTCCGCGTCGAGATCGGCAGGGCGGACCACGACCAGCCGCAGCCCGTGGGCGGGGATCTCGGTGTCCCGGCGTGCGTCGTACAGGGCCCGTTGCAGACCGCGGTGGACGCCGCTGACGGTGAGCCGGTCCGGCTTGTCGAAGTGGGGCACGGGCTGGTCGTGCTGGAGTTCGCGGTACTCGATCACCAGGCGGTGGCCGGGCCAGTAGGCATCGACGGGCAGTCTGACCCGTCGGCCGCTCGTTCCGGGGTCTCCCAGCAGCCAGTCGAACCTGTGCTGCGTCGAGGCGCCCTCGCCCAGGATCCTGCTGCACAAACCGACGACGTACGCCTCGTCACTGTCATGTCCCGCTCCCATGCCCGGGCATCCTGCCACCTCTCGGACCGTCCCGTGGGCGCTTCCCGCCTCCTACGTCGTCCCTGCCGCGGACGACGGTGGCCCCGGCTCGCCTCTGCGGTGTCGCCGTAACCCCGCTGCGAGACGCCAATGCCGAGGCCGACCAGGCTGCACCGGCCCCCTCCGCGTGCGCATCATCGGAAGGAGAGCACCTGGGGCGGCCTGGGAGTGGTGGTGAGGACATGCGGCTGTCTTTCCTGGAACCCCTGTACTCGGAGTCCGGCCCGTTCGCCTCCGTGTACCTGGACACCTCCCGGGACGTCGACCAGCCCGACCGGGCCATCGCCCTGCGCTGGCGCCGGCTGCGCGAGGACCTGACCCGGCAGGGAGCGGACCGGGCGCTGCTCGGCGTGCTGGAGCAGGCAGTCGGCGCGGACGCGGAAGTGCCCGGAACGCACGGGCAGGCGATCTTCGCGGCCCACGGATCGCTCGTCCTGGACGGGGAGCTGCCCAGCCCGCCCGCCCACGACTCGGCCCGCTACAGCACCCTGCCGGATGCCATGCCGCTGGTCAGCCAGCATCTGCCGGAGATCCCGTACTTGGCGGTGGTGGTGCACTACGCGGGGCTGCCGACGGCCGAGACGCACGGCTGGGTCAGGCTGGAAGCCGAAGCCGGCACCTGGCCGGCGTCCGCGGTCACCCCGGGTGAGCGGCTGCAGCGCAGGGTGCCGGTGGCCGCCTGGCACCACAGCGCCGTCCGGCTGGGTCACGAGCTGGACGCGTGGGCCCGGCGCACGCATGCCGACGCCGTCGTCGTCGCCGGGGACGCCTGGGCGGGCAACGTCCTGGTTCGGCGACTGCCGCACGCCCTCCGCGACAGGGTCGTACGGGTCGGAGGCCCCAGTCCGACGGAGACCCGACGGGCCCTGCTCGAACAGCAGCTCAGCAGCGTCTTCCGCGGCCGGATGGCCGCGCACGACCGGGACCTGGTGAACGTCTTCATCGGCCGCCGGGCCCTCGGTGGACCCGTCGCAGAAGGGACGGCGGCCGTCGTCTCCGCCCTGCAGCGCGGCCAGGTCCGGGCGCTGCTGCTGAACCAGCCGCGCGCCCCCGCACTGCAGCTGTGGACCGGTCCGCGGCCCACCCAGCTCGCACTGGCCGAGGAGGAGCTGGTGTCCTGCGGGGTGCGCGCGCCCCGCGAGGAATCCGCCGACGAGGCACTGCTGCGGGCCCTCGTCGGCACGGCCGCCGAACTGGTCGTCGTACCGGAGGACGAGCTGCAGCTGGGCGGGCACGTCGGGGCGCTGCTGCGGTACGCCGACGCCGGAACCCCGACCTGACGGGCACGCCATGGTCCACGGGTCTTCCGCCGAGAACCTGGTCCGCGCGGCCCGGAACGCCGGGGTGACCGACGCCCGGCTGCTGGATGCCATCCGGAGCGTCCCGCGGGCCGGCTTCGTCCCCACCACCGAGACGGGCTCCGCGTACGGGGACGTCCCCGTGCCCCTGCCCTGCGGCCAGGTGACGACGCAGCCCTCGCTGGTCGCGATGATGGTCGCCGCGCTCGGTCTGACCGGGCGCGAGCGGGTGCTGGAGATCGGTACGGGCTTCGGCTGGCAGACCGCGCTGTTGGCCTGCCTGGCCAGGAACGTCATCAGTGTCGAACGGTGGCCGGAGCTGGTCGTCGAGGCCCGCCGACGGCTGGCCGCGCAGCGGATCGGCACCGCAGAGGTCGTTCTCGGCGACGGCACGCTGGGCTGGCCGGACGGGGCCCCGTACGACGCGGTACTGGTCTGCGCGGCGTTCCCGCAGGTGCCGGATCCGCTGGTGGCACAGTTGCGCGTCGGCGGGCGGCTGGTCCAGCCCGTGGGCCCTGGCGGGCGGGAACAGGTGGAGATGTACGAGCGCCTGCCCGGCGGCCTGGTGCACCGCCGGACGGTCGTCCCGGCCCGTTTCGTCCGCTTGTACGGCGCCCACGGCTACGCCGAGGGCGCCGAGTAGCGGACCGAGCTGACCGTTGCTGCTCCCCGCCCGACAGCGGTCCCCGTACCCCGGTCACCGGGGCAGGGACTGGGTGACGCGCCACAGTCGGCGCGGCAGGTCGCCCTCCTCGAAGGCGTGCACCTCGTGCAGTACCCAGCCCTCGGCGAGGGCGTCGACGAGGTGGCGCGGGAAGAAGTGGACGGCGAACCCGCCGTGCTCGAAGACGTCGTCGCCGTGGGCGGTGCCGCAGCCGTAGTGCGCGTCGCCGGTGTGGCGGACGGTGTAGACGAGCGTGCCGCCGGGCCGCAGCACCCTGGCGATCTCGTCGAGCAGCGCGTGGATCTCGTCGGCGGACAGGGCCATGCACAGCAGCATGTGTGCGAAGACCGCGTCGACCGAGGAGTCGGGAAGGGGCAGCGGGTCGCGGACGTCGTGCACCGAGGTGGTGACCCGCTGCGCGACGCCGCTCACCCGTGCGGATTCCCGAAGCTGTTCGAGGCCCCGTGCGGAGAAGTCGACGGCCCTGACGGCGAACCCTTCGCGCGCGAAGTACAGGGCGTCACGGCCCTGCCCGGCGCCCAGTTCCAGCACTTCTCCGGCCCCGGCTGCACGGAACACACGGGCTGCGTGGACGGCCGGCGCCGAGGGCCGCTCGCCGTACATCCCCGGGTGGGCGGCGTACGTGTGCTGCCAGTGTGCCTGCTGCGCCGCGGCCAGGTCCTGTCCGTCGTCCGTCACGTTGCCGTCCCTCCTCCGCATTCCGTCGAGGTCGAGCGTAGGACCGGCGTCCACCCACCGCGGAATCCACGGTTTCCTGAATTCAGGAATAGCTGTACTGTCGTGGTGTGATGACCGTTGCCCCCGACATCGAGGTGCTGGCCCGTTTCGGCCGCGCGCTCGCCGATCCGATCCGCTGTCGCATCCTGCTCGCCTTGAGCCGGGCCGCCGCCTACCCGGCCGACCTCGCCGACGCGCTCGGCGTCTCGCGCACCCGGCTGTCCAACCATCTGGCCTGCCTGCGTGACTGCGGCCTGGTGGTCACCGTCCCGGACGGACGGCGGACCCGGTACGAGCTCGCCGACCCCCGACTCGGCCACGCCCTCGACGACCTGCGCGCGGCGGTGGTCTCGGTCGAGTCGGACAGGACCTGCCCGGACGCCGCAACGAAGGACTGCTGCTGATGGCCGCCGCATTCCCGGCGCCTCCCCCGACCCGCCACGACCTCGCCCCGGGCGGGGCCGCGCAGACGTGCGGCTGCCGTCCGGAATGCGCCCGCTGCACGACCGAAGGAGAGACGAAGCGGTGAACGACTGGGCAAGGGCAACACTCGCCCTCTATCTGACCTGGGGTGTGGTCGCCTTCGGCGTCCGGGCCGCGCTTCATCGGCGCCGGACCGGCGATGCGGGCTTCCGCGGCATCAGTGGCCGCCCCGGCGAGGCCGCCTGGTGGGCCGGGATCCTCTTCGTCGCCGCACTGCTCGCCGGGGCCGCCGCCCCGATGGCGGACCTCGCAGGCCTGCCCACCGTCCCAGGCCTCGACCACGGGCCGGCACGGTGGGCGGGGCTGGCGCTGACGCTGGTCGGCATGGCCGCGACGCTCGCAGCGCAAACGACCATGGGCGCCTCATGGCGGGTGGGAGTGGACGCCGGCGAGCGGACCGAGCTGGTCACGGGTGGGCTGTTCAGCCTCGTCCGCAACCCCGTCTTCACCACCATGACCCTCACCGCGACCGGCCTCGCCGCGATGGTGCCCAACCTCGTCGCCGTCCTCGCCCTGGCTACGCTCGTCGCGGCCGTCCAGTTGCAGGTCCGCGTCGTCGAGGAGCCGTACCTCGCCCGCGTGCACGGACACGCCTACCGCGAGTACACCACCCTGACGGGACGGTTCCTCCCCGGCATCGGCCGCGCCCGGAGCTGACCCGGCAGGACCGGCCCCCGGCACGGGTCCCGTCCCCCCGCCCGGCATCGTGCACGCACCCTCCTCAGCAAGCGACGCCATCGACGCGGAAGCGGGTGGGCGGGCCCGTTCCGTACCCTGGCGGCATGCGCATGCGCCCCACTCTGCACTGGACCCCCACCGGGGACCTGCCGCCCGGCACCACGGACCTGGAACCGGTGGCCGATGCCCTGAGCACCGGCGGGGTGCTGGTGCTCAGCGGGGCCGGCATCTCCACGGAATCGGGCATCCCCGCCTACCGCGGCGAGGGCGGCAGCCTGAGCCGGCACACGCCGATGACCTACCAGGACTTCACCACCAGCGCCCGTGCCAGGAACCGGTACTGGGCGCGCAGCCACCTCGGCTGGCGCACCTTCGGCCGCGCCCGGCCCAACGCCGGGCACCGGGCCGTGGCCGCGTTCGAGCGCCACGGCTTGCTGTCGGGTGTGATCACCCAGAACGTCGACGGCCTGCACCAGGCCGCCGGCAGCGAGGGCGTCGTGGAGCTTCACGGAAGCCTGGACCGGGTCGTCTGCCTGTCCTGCGGAGCCTTCAGCCCGCGCCGCGAACTGGCCCAGCGGCTGGAGGAGGCCAACGCGGGCTTCGAGCCGGTGGCCGCCGGGATCAACCCGGACGGTGACGCCGACCTCACCGCGGAACAGGTCGGGGACTTTCGCGCGGTCTCCTGTTCGATCTGCGGCGGCATCCTCAAACCCGACGTGGTGTTCTTCGGCGAACCCGTTCCGCCGCAGCGGGTCGAGCACTGCCGCGAGCTGGTCCGCGAGGCGGCCTCGCTGCTGGTCCTGGGCTCCTCATTGACGGTGATGTCCGGGCTCCGGTTCGTCCGTCAAGCAGCCCGGGCCGGAAAACCGGTGCTGATCGTCAACCGGGACCCGACCCGGGGCGACCTGCACGCCCTCACCCGTATCGCGCTCCCCCTGGGAACGGCCCTCACCACGGTGGCCGGCCGACTGGACATCCCGGTCGACGTCCGGGCCGCGGGCTGAGGCGCCCCACCGCGGCGACTTCCGGGGTGTCCCGGCCACCGGCCGGCGGGTCGAGCACACCTGCATCGAGCCGTACCGCGTCGCGGACCGCAAACCGGCCGACGAGCGGACCGCTTCGGCCCCACGACCCTGGAGAGCCTCTCCCCGACCGAGCGGGCCGTGTTCGTCCTGCGCGGGGTCTTCGACGTCGGTTACGACGAGATCGCCGGGGCCGTCGGCAAGAATTCCGCCGCCGTCCGCCAGATGGCCCACCGCGCCCGCCGCCACGTCGACGCCCGCCGCCCCCGCCGGACGGCCTCCGCGAGCGAGGCCCGGGCGGCCCTGGAGTCCTTCCAGCGCGCGATCGAGACCGGCAACCCGCAGGACCTCCTCGACGTGCTCGCCCCCGATGTCGTGCTGCTCAGCGACGGCGGCGGCATCAAGCGGGCCGCGCTCAGGCCCGTCGTCGGCGCGGAGAAGGTCGTCCGCTTCTGCTCCGGCGCCACGGCCAAGGTCGGGGCGACGCTCACCTGCCGGCCCACCGCGGTCAACGGCGGCCCCGCACTCGCCCTCCACCTGGACGGCGAGTTGGACGGCGTCATTGCCGTGCGTGTGGAGGACCGCCGCATCACCGGCCTGTACTTCGTCCGCAACCCCGAGAAGTTGACCCGCGTCACCGCCCGGACCCCGCTCACCCTGCGCTGACACTGCCGCCCCGGCCACCGGCCACCCATCCGGCCTCGGCGCCCGTGTCACGGCCGCCCGTCGGACGCGACCCGTCCTCCGCAGGGGCAGTCCTGCACGGTGGCACGCGCCCGTTGCCGGGCGTGTCGGGCGCAGGCCGGCACAGTGGAGGCATGGACACGGAGAGCGCGAACATTCTGGCCCGAGGTCGGGTGGCGACCAGGCTGCCCGCCCAGGACCTGGACCGGGCCCGGCGTTTCTACGCCGAGCAACTCGGGCTGCAGCCCGTCGACGAACGGCCCGGCGGGCTGTTGTACCGGTGCGGTGGCACGGAGTTCGCCGTGTTCGCATCGACGGGGGCCTCGTCGGGCACGTTCACCCAGATGGGGTGGGAGGTCGACGACCTGGAGACGGCCGTGTCGATGCTCAGGCAGCGCGGTGTGGTGTTCGAGGACGTCGACGTGCCCGGGTTCCGCACGGAGGACGGAATCGCCGAGATCGACGGGAACTATCCGAGCAAGGGCGCGCGGGGCGAACGCGCCGCCTGGTTCCGTGACAGCGAGGGGAACCTCCTGGGCATCGGCGAGCCGGTCGTTTGAACCAGCCCCTGGCGGCGCCGGCCCGGTCCCTACCGGAGCCCGGCCGGTAGCGGGCCGTCACGCCTCCGGCCACCTCACGGCGTTCGCTGCGGCGTGGCCCCTTCCTTGCCGCCGCCCTCGGCGAGCGTGTGCGCGACCAGGGCGTTGGCGTGGCCGTGCCCCAGTCCGTGTGCGGACTTGAGCCAGGCGACGAGTTCCATGTGCCGGGTCAGCGGCGAGGACCGGATGAGGTCCTTCCACTCTGCGATCGGTCGGCCGTACTTCTTCTCGATCGAGGGGAAGTACGCGGCGGGGCCGCTCTTCACTGCTTTGGTCATGGGGTGGTGGAGCGTTCGGGGCATTGCTTTCCCTCCTCGTGCGCCGTCCGCGGGTACCCGCGCTCCACGGCGCTCCCGTGTCGTCGATGGGTAGACCGGGCCGGAGCGCGGAATCATCGACCCCGCGGGGGTGACCTGCATCACGCATTGAGGGTCGCCCCCGGTGGTACGGGCCCGGGCCTCAACCGGCGCTGACGGCTGCGACGTGGGCCGTTCCGTCGCGCAGTGCGGTGATGCGGACCTGGCCGGCCGGGAACGCATCGCGGCCGTTCGGGCCGGGGACCTGGGCGAAGCCGGTCCAGGATCCGTCCGGCCTCCTGGTCTCGTGCCAGACCTTGCCGTCGCGGCCGACGGCGACGACCTGGGCCGAGCCGTCGGGCATGCCCGCGATGTCGACGGCGCTGGCCCCCATGGTGGGAGTGGTCACGCCGCGCAGGGGCCGGAAGCCGGTCCACGTGCCGTCGGGGCGACGCACCTGGTGGTAGAGCATGCCGTCGAGTCCGATGGCGAGCACCTGGGAGGATCCGTCCGGCAGACCGGCGATCGCCAGGGCCGGGCCCGAGAACGCCGGTGCGCCGTCGTAGCCGGCGAGCCGCCCCCAGCCGGTCCAGGTTCCGTCAGCACGCCGAATGCAGTGGCACATGGCTCCGTCGGTGCCGTAGGCGACGACCTGGGCGGATCCGTCGGGCATTGCGGCGATCGCCGTCTTCGTCGCGCCCCAGCGGCCGGCCGGGGAACCGCCGGGCACCGCCCGGAAGCGGGTCGGGGTGCCGCCGGTGGCGCACCGTTGGTGGTAGAGGGTGCCGTCCATGCCGACCGCCAGGATCTGGCTGGTGCCGTCGGGGGACCCGGAGATCGCGGCGTCGAGGACGGTGAAGGCGCTCTGGCCGTCGGGGCCGGGGAGCCGGTGCCACGGGGTGACAACGGTCGTTCCCCTGCGGGTGGTCAGCCAAAGGCTGTTGTCGGTGGCGAGGCCCAGCGTCCGGACCGTGCCGTCGGGCAGGCCGGCGACGGCGGTCCGGACCCCGGTGAACGACGCCGCGTCCTGCGGTCCGGGCAGGGGCCGCATGCTGCTCCAGGAACCGTCGGGGGCCCGTTCGGTCGCGAAGAGGGTGCGCTGTTCGACGTCGTACGGGGGGAGGCTCGCGGAGTAGAACCAGATGGGGTTGGTGACGGCCACCAGCTGGTCCAGGGTGGTCGAGGCGGGCTTCAGGCGCCGGACTTCGGCGCGGGCGAAGAGGGATGCCTTGCCCCAGCCGCGCCAGTGCAGCCGGCCCGTTCCGCTGCTGCCGGTTTTCGTCGCGGCCATGATGCCCCATTCGGTGTGGAGCGTGATCACGGCGTCCGGGGCGCCGGACACGTCCACCGTGACGTCGACGGTCTCGAAGAAGGACAGGGGCAGTTCTTCCCCGGGACCGGCCGTCGCGCCGCGGGCTCCGGCGGTGAAGTGCACGGTCACGCCGGCGTGTTCGGCGGCGTAGGACCTGCCTCGGCGCAGGGCGTCCAGGATGTCGGCGCGGGACAGGCTGGCGGCGTGGACGACGTTGTGCGGCTGTCCGACGGCGTCGCCCGGGCTGTGTGCGTCGCTGTTGCCCAGGCCGGCGACGCGCTTGCCGAGGCAGAGCATGCTGTGCCAGACGGCGATGTTCGCCGCGTCGTCCAGCGTCCACGGCCCGTTCCACACCTCCAGTGCGTCGACGCGGTCAAGGCCGAACTCCCAGAAGGCGCCGGGTCCCGGGGTCATGGGGTGGGCGGCGACGGCCAGTCCGCCGAGGCTGTGGACACGCCGGACATGGCGGTCGAAGACTCCGCTGTCGGCGGGCGCGTAGTGCCAGTCCACCCATTCGCCCTGGGGCAGGCCGACCGCCAGCCAGTGGCCGTGCCGGGTGGTCACCTCCTCGGCGTTCAGGACGAGCAGGTCCGTGGGGACGTTGCCGCGCCAGGAGACGCCGGTGGAGCTGGTGTTGTGGTCCGAGGTGGCGATGAAGTCCATGCGGGCGGCGCGGGCGGCGTCGACGAGCTGGTCCACGGTGCGCTGTCCGTCGGAGTGGACGGTGTGGAGGTGGAGGTCCCCGCGGTACCAGCCGCGCCCACGGCCCGGTACCGCCGCGGGCAGGAGGTCGTACGGAACCTCCGGCAGCGGGTCGCCGTGGTCGAGCGTGACACTGATCTGCCAGTCCATCCCGCCGGGATCGTTCACGATCGGGCCGAGGGCGACGGACCACGTGCCGGCCTGGATGGGGCCGGGGACGTAGCCGGGGGTGGCGTCCGCGCCGGACAGGGTGAAGTCGCGCCGGGCCCCTCCCGACCAGCCGCGGAAGCCGGCGGGGCCGAACAGACCGAGGTCGAGCACGCCGTCCGCGGCGTCGAAGGCGGCGGAGACCGAGATGCGCCGGACACCGGTCGGTACGTCGAAGCCGACGGACGCCCACTGGTCGAAGCCGTACGGCGAGTGACCGTGGTAGATGGTGGTCACTCCCCCGTTCTCCCGGGGGACGGTACCGGCGCGGGCGAGGGTCGCGGGGACGGTTGCGGCGAGGCCGCCGGAGGCGAGGAGGGTACCGAGGCGCAGGAGGTCCCGGCGTCCGAGCGGGCGGGTGTCACGGCGTGCTGCGGGGTTCGGGGGTAAGCCGTCCATCGGGTGGTCGCCTTTCCGTTTTCCGGAGTCCGCTGGGGTGGTGGGGAGAGGTGGGGGGTGGGTCCGGGGTCCGGGGTCCGGTGGGGTGGCGGCTGCGTCGGTGTGGTGCCGGGGCGTCAGCGGGTGGCGCGCTGGGCGTTCACGATGGCCGCCATGGTGCGCTCGACGCCCATCCGGCCCTGTACCTTCTCGGCGAAGCCGGGAAACTGGCCGGCGATGGCGCTCAGCAGCCTGAGTTCGCCGGGCGCCACGTTCACTTCGCACAGGTCCCGTTCGACGGCCCGGATGAGGCCGGCGGACACCTGTGCCGGGGAGACCGTGCGCATGCCGGCCGGGGGCCGGGCGCCCGTCGCGGCGAACATGCCCGCGTCCCGCACGAATCCGGGTTGGACGAGGGACACGCCCACGCCCGTGCCGCGCAGGTCCTGGCGGAAGGCGAGGGCGAAGCCGCGCAGGCCGAACTTCGTCGCGTTGTACAGGGAGGAGGACTTGCTGGCCGCCTTGCCGGAGATGGAGCCGACGAAGGCGAGGTGGCCCCGGCGGGCGGTCACCATCCGGGGGGCGAGCAGGCGTGCCAGCAGCACCGGGGCGTGCAGGTTGACGGCGAGCGCGCGCTCGACCTGGGCGGGGGTGTAATCCAGCACGTCCCCGCTCGACGGCAGCGCCGCATTGGCGACGAGTACGTCGACGTCAGTGCACTCCCGCGCGAGGCGCTCCACGTCGGACGGGTCCGCGAGGTCCGCGACGACGGCGCGGGCCCCGAACCGGTCGGCGACGGCCTTCAGCGCGTCCTCCCTGCGCCCCGTGAGCACGAGGGTCGCGCCCTTCTCGGCGAGCGATTCGGCGAGCGCCGTCCCGAGGCCGCCAGTGGCTCCGGTCAGCAGGACCGTCGATCCTTTGATCCGCATCCGCATTGCCCTCTCATTCGTTCGTTCGAACGAACTGGACCATAGAGGAGGGCTAGCCGGCGTGTCCATGCCATGGACGGACCGGGGTCGCCGTACCCGTCGCGGCTGGCACCCGGCCCGTCGGGCGGTCATCGCCGGGTGCGACCATTACGGACATGGACAAGCCAGCCGACACCCGCCAGAGCATCATCGACGCCGTCCTACGGATCATCGGCGACGAAGGCATCGCCGCGTTGAGCAACCGGCGGATCGCGAAGGAAGCACAGGTGTCGCTCGGCTCGGTCACCTACCACTTCGCCACGCAGCACGAGCTGCTCCGCGAGAGCCTGCTCCATTTCGTGGCCCAGGAGACCCGACGCTTCACCGAACTGGCGGAGAACTGCGCCGCTGCGGACGGCCTCGACGTCGAAGGTGCGGCCGAGCTGGTGGAGACGGTCGCGGAAGGTACCGCCTTCGACAGCAGGCACATCGCCCCGTTCGAGCTGTACATCCAGGCGGGGCGCGACGAGCGGCTCCGGGCGGCCGCGGCCGATTGCTTCGCCGCCTACGACAGGCTCGCCTGCGGCATACTGGACCGCCTCGGTCTGCCGGACCCCCAACGGCTCGCCGGCGCCGTCGTGGCACTGGTCTTCGGGCAGCAGCTGCGGAGGCTGGCCACCGGCTCGCCCGCGGAAGAACTCGTGGACACGCTGCTGCTGCTCACAGGTGTCGCCGCCCCGGACGCCTGCGGCACTGCCGCGCGTTCCACCCCGGGCCCCCACCGACCCGCCTAGTAGTGCTTTGTTAGCTGGTCTTGTCACGGTTGGTGTTCGGTAGTTCGCTGCTTGTATGAGGGCGGGTGAGCTTGCTGCGTGTCGGGGCCGG
>NZ_JBHWJJ010000108.1:0-29328 GCF_042732005.1 Streptomyces sp. NPDC059851
GGGGGGGGCGGGCCCGCGGCCCGCCCCCCCGGCCTTGGGCATCTCGGCCGGGGGCCGCCCCAAGTCCAAGGCACCCTCGTGCCCCGGGTGGTGGTGGCCGGGGCCGGGTCCCGCGCCCGCGACGGAGGCCCCCCGCACGGTTCCGTGCGGGGGGCCTCCGTCTTCTCCGGCTCGGGCCTTGTGCGGTACCAGCTCCCGTACCGGCTGCGGTGTCAGCGCGTGTGCGCGCCGGTCACCGGTTCGCCGGGACGAACGGGGACAGCTCCGCCGCCAGCTGCTCGTGGACGCGCACCTTGATGAGGGTGCCCTCCGCGGTGTGCTCCTCGGAGATCACCTCGCCCTCGGCGTGCGCCTTGGCGACCAGCGAGCCGTGCGTGTACGGCACCAGGGCCTCCACCTCGACCGCGGGCCGCGGCAGTTCGGCGTCGATGAGCCGCAAGAGCTCCTCGATGCCGTGCCCGGTGCGGGCCGAGACGGCGATGGAGTGCCGCTCGATGCGCAGCAGCCGCTGCAGGACCAGCGGGTCCGCGGCGTCGGCCTTGTTGACCACCACGATCTCGGGCACGTCGGTCGCGCCTACCTCACGGATGACCTCGCGTACGGCCGCCAGCTGCTCCTCCGGGGCCGGGTGCGAGCCGTCCACGATGTGCAGGATGAGGTCGGAGTCGCCGACCTCCTCCATGGTGGAGCGGAACGCCTCGACGAGGTGGTGGGGCAGGTGCCGGACGAAGCCGACGGTGTCGGCCAGGGTGTAGACCCGGCCGCTCGGCGTCTCGGCCCGGCGCACGGTCGGGTCGAGGGTGGCGAACAGGGCGTTCTCTACGAGCACGCCCGCGCCGGTGAGGCGGTTGAGCAGCGAGGACTTGCCTGCGTTGGTGTAGCCGGCGATGGCGACGGAGGGCACCTTGTTGCGGCGCCGCTCCTGCCGCTTGATGTCGCGGCCGGTCTTCATCTCCGCGATCTCCCGGCGCATCTTCGCCATCTTCTCGCGGATCCGACGCCGGTCCGTCTCGATCTTGGTCTCACCGGGGCCGCGGGTGGCCATGCCGCCGCTGCCGCCGCCCATCTGCCGGGACAGCGACTGGCCCCAGCCGCGCAGGCGCGGAAGCATGTACTGCATCTGCGCGAGGGCGACCTGTGCCTTGCCCTCTCGGGACTTGGCGTGTTGGGCGAAGATGTCGAGGATCAGGGCCGTCCGGTCGACGACCTTGACCTTGGTGACGTCTTCGAGGGCGATGAGCTGGCCGGGGCTGAGCTCACCGTCGCACACGACGGTGTCGGCACCGCTCTCCAGCACGACGTCGCGCAGCTCCTGCGCCTTGCCCGAGCCGATGAAGGTGGCCGGGTCCGGCTTGTCGCGGCGCTGGATCACGCCGTCGAGCACGAGGGCGCCTGCGGTTTCGGCGAGGGCGGCGAGCTCCGCGAGGGAGTTCTCCGCGTCCTGCACCGTGCCGGAGGTCCATACGCCGACGAGCACGACGCGCTCCAGGCGCAGCTGTCGGTACTCGACCTCGGTGACGTCTTCGAGCTCGGTGGAGAGACCGGCGACGCGGCGTAGTGCGGCGCGCTCGGAGCGGTCGAACTGGTCGCCGTCGCGGTCTCCGTCGATCTCGTGGCTCCAGGCGACGTCCTCTTCCATCAGGGCGTCGGCCCGAAGGCCCTCGGTGAAGCTCTGCGAAGCGCGCACGTCGTCCTGTGCGCCCCGCGCGTCCTGGGAAGGGGAAGAAGAGGAGGTCATGGGATCCTTACGTCGGTGTCGAATGGGCCCGCATCGGGTGGCCGCGGGGCCGCGCGCGGTACGCGGCCGGGGGCATCGCTCCTGGCTACAGCTCCGCTGACCGCGCGTGCCGCACGCGACACAGTACTGTCACGGTCAACGGGTCACACCACCGGAAGATTCCCTCCGGCGAACGGCCCTCTCGATGGTGACATGCCCGTTCCGGCCGGGTCACACGCTTTTCGGGCCGCCCCACTCCGGGTGCCCGGGCATCGCCGGGGTCGTCTTTCCGTACAGCCACGGCTCCAGGAAGGGCTTCAGGTCCCGTCCTGCCACGTCGGAGGCCATGCGCACGAAGTCCTGGGTGCCCGCTACGGAGTCGCGGTGCTCGGTGACCCAGCGCCGCTCCAGCCGGTCGAAGGCGGCGGCGCCGATCTCCTGCCGCAGGGCGTACAGGATCAGGGCGGCCCCGTCGTAGACCACGGGCCGGAACAGTCCGATCTTCTCGCCGGGGGCGGCCGGCTTCGGCGCCGCGGGTGGCCCGCCGGCCGCACGCCACTGGTCGGAGCGCTGGTACGCCTCGCGCATGCGCCGTTCCAGGGAGTACGTGCCGAGGCCGTCGGCGTACAGGGCCTCGTACCAGGTGGCGTGCCCCTCGTTGAGCCACAGGTCGGACCACGTGCGGGGGGTGACGCTGTTGCCGAACCACTGGTGGGCGAGCTCGTGGACCATGACGGCCTCGACGTACCACTCGGGGTAGCCGTCGTCGGAGAAGATGCTGCTCTCGAAGAGCGAGAGGGTCTGCGTCTCCAGCTCGAAGCCGGTCTTGGCCTTGGCGATCAGCACCCCGTAGGTCTCGAAGGGGTAGCGTCCGACCCGCTCCTCCATCCACTCGATGTGTCGCGGGGTCTTCTTCAGCCAGGGCTCCAGCCGCTCACGGTCGGCGGCGGGGACGACGTCCCGCAGGGGCAGTCCGTGCGGTCCGGTGCGCCGCACGACGGCGGAGTCACCGATGGAGACCTGCGCGAGCTCGGTGGCCATGGGGTGCAGGGTGCGGTACGTCCACGTGGTCGCGCCCGTCGCGGTGCGGGCCGGGAGGGCGCCGGGCAGGCCGTTGGCGACGGCCGTGAGTCCGCTGGGGGCGGTGATCCGGAAGGTGAAGTACGCCTTGTCGGCGGGGTGGTCGTTGCACGGGAAGACGCGGTGGGCGGCGTCGGCCTGGTTGGCCATGGCGAGCCCGTCCTCGGTGGGCACCCAGCCGCCGTCGGCGATGCCGCGGGGGTCACTGGTGTGCTTGATCGTGATGCGCAGCGGGCCGCCGCGGGTCACCGGCGTCGCGGGCGTGAGCACGAGGTCCTCCCCGGCGCTCTCGAAGCGCGCCGGTTCCCCGTTGACTTCGGCGGAGGCGACCGTGCCGTGGGTGAAGTCGAGGTTGATCCGCTCCAGCGGTTCCTGGGCGCGGGCGTTGATCTCGGTGACCGCGTCGAGGGGGCTCGTGTTGTCCCGGTAGGTGAGGGACAGGTCGTACGCCAGGACGTCGTACCCGGGGTTGCCCAGCTGTGGGAAGAGCGTGTCGCCGATGCCCAGCGGCGTCGGCGGGGGCAGTGCGGCGGCCGTGAGGGTCAGGGAGGCCGCGGCGAGCAGGGCGGCGCGCAGGCGTGGGGAGGTGAGCTGCATCCCCCACCGCATACCAGCGCCCGCCGCGGGCCGGGGTACGGCGCGCGACGGGTCCACCCGAACGGGACCTTCCGGCGTCGGCCCGGCCGCCGTGCGGCTGACTCGGCCGACTGACCGCCCGGCAGGCCCCGGGGCCTCCCGCCCCGTGACCGCCCGCCCGGACCGGCCGGCCCCCGCCCTCCGACCCGCCCGCCCGGTGTGCGCCCTACGCCCGGTCCACGTCGTAGACCCCGGGCACGTCCCGCATCGCCCGCATCAGCGCGGGCAGGACGGACGCGTCCGGCAGCTGGAGGGTGTAGGTGTGCCGGACCCGCTGCTCGACGGGCGGTTCCACGGTCGCGGAGACCACCTCGACCCCCTGGCGGGCGATGGCCTCGGTCAGGTCGGCCAGCAGGTGCGGGCGGCCGAACGATTCCGCGGTCAGGGTGACCCGGCAGTCGGCGGTGGCCCGCCAGTGCACGGCGACGGAGGTGCGCCCGAGCGACCGCATCTGGGCCACGGCGGCGCACTCGACGCGGTGGACGGTGACGGCCCCGCCCCGCACCACGAACCCGGCGACCTCGTCCGGGGGCACGGGCGTGCAGCAGCCGGCCAGGCGCACGGGGGCGTCGGGCAGGTCGGCCACGGCGTTGCCGCCGCCGCCCCGGGCCCCGACCACCGAGAGCGGGGCCCGTGCGGGGGTGGTGGTGGGGGTGGCCCCGTCGGGGTGGTCCCGGAGCCAGCTGCTGATGGCGATCCGGGCTGCCTGGGTCTTGGCGTGCTCCAGCCATTCGGCGGCGGGCCCGGAGGTGGAGTCCTGGGCGAGCAGCGGCTGCACGGTGTCCCCGTCGGACAGCCGGGTACCCAAAGAGGCGAGGCGCCCGTTGACCCGGGCGCCGATACAGCCGTGGGCCGTCTCCCCGTACTGGGCGTAGGCGGCGTCGATGCAGGTGGCCCCGGCGGGCAGGCCGAGCGTGCCCCCGTCGGTGCGGAAGACGGTGATCTCCCGGTCCTGGGCGAGCTCGGCGCGCAGCCCGCTCCAGAAGGCGTCGGGGTCGGGTGCGGAGCGCTGCCAGTCGAGCAGCCGCGCCAGCCAACCGGGCCGGGTGGGGTCGACGCGCTCTTCGTCGCCGTCGCCGCCGTCCGCTGCGGCGGTGGCGTACGGGTTGCCGAGGGCGATCACGCCGGCTTCGGCGACGCGGTGCATCTGCCGGGTGCGGACGATGACCTCGGCGACGTACCCGTCGGGGGTGGCGACGGCGGTGTGCAGGGACTGGTAGAGGTTGAACTTGGGGGCGGCGACGAAGTCCTTGAACTCCGAGATGACCGGGGTGAAGCAGGTGTGCAGTTCCCCCAACACCGCGTAGCAGTCGGCGTTCTCGCCGACGAGGACGAGGATCCGGCCGAAGTCGGAGCCGCGCAGCTCGCCGCGTTTGAGGGCGACGCGGTGCACGGAGACGAAGTGCCGGGGCCGTACCTGCACCTCGGCGGTGATGCCGGCGTCGCGCAGGACGGTCCGTACGGAGTCGGCGATGCCGGGCAGCGGGTCGGCCTCGCCGGCGTGGGCCGCGATGAGGGCGCGGGTGTGCTCGTACTCCTCGGGGTGCAGGATGGCGAAGACGAGGTCTTCCAGTTCGGTCTTCAGGGCCTGTACGCCGAGCCGTTCGGCGAGCGGGATGAGCACGTCCCGGGTGACCTTGGCGATCCGGGCCTGTTTCTCGGGGCGCATCACGCCGAGGGTGCGCATGTTGTGCAGCCGGTCGGCGAGTTTGATGGACATGACGCGCACGTCGTTGCCGGTGGCGACGAGCATCTTGCGGAAGGTCTCGGGCTCGGCGGCCGCCCCGTAGTCGATCTTCTCGACCTTGGTGACGCCGTCGACGATGAAGCAGACCTCGTCCCCGAACTCGGCGCGGACCTGGTCGAGGGTCACGTCCGTGTCCTCGACGGTGTCGTGGAGGAGGGAGGCCGTCAACGTGGTGGTCTCGGCGCCGAGTTCGGCGAGGATCAGGGTGACGGCGAGCGGGTGTGTGATGTACGGCTCACCGCTCTTGCGCATCTGGCCGCGGTGCGAGGACTCGGCGAGCACGTACGCGCGGCGCAGGATGGACAGGTCCGCGTCGGGGTGGTGGGCGCGGTGCGCCTCCGCCACGTGGCCGATGGCATCGGGCAGCCGGTCCCGGGGCGTGGGCCCGAGGAGGGCGGCGCGCCCGAGTCGGCGCAGGTCAATGCGGGTCCGGCCCCGTCTGCGGAGCTCGGGGCGCGCTTCGGATCGTGCTTCGGGGTTCGTGGCCTCTGCACTCATGGGCACCTCCGGCGGCTTCGACCGGCTGCGGCGGGCATGGGGTGAGCCCTCAGGGCCGGTGTCTGATGCTACCGGCCCCACCACGTGGCGCAGTCCGCCTCTCGCTGAGCGTGAAACGGATCACCCATGAGAGGGAACCTTCAGGCGAAGACCGTTTCGGTGAGCCAGGAGGGGTCGAGCTCCCCCGCGGCCACGATCACGGCGGGTCCGGTCATGTCGATCCGGCCGTCGGGGTGTTCGGTGATGAGGAGGGTGCCGCCGAGGAGGTCCACCGTGTACGTGACGGGCTGCCCGGTGACGGCCGGGTCGGCGCCGTCGCGGCGGATGGCGGCCACGGCGACGGCGCAGGCGCCGGTGCCGCAGGAGCGGGTTTCGCCGGAGCCGCGCTCGTGGACGCGCATGGCGACGTGCCGGGGGCCGCGGTCGATGACGAACTCCACGTTGACGCCCGCCGGGTAGACCTCGGCAGGGCTGTACTGGGGCGCGTCGAGCAGCCGTCCGGCGTGGTCGAGGCTGTCGACGAACGCGACGGCGTGCGGGTTGCCCATGTTCACGTTGCGGGCGGGCCAGGCGCGGTCGCCGACGACGACCGTGACCTGCTCCTCCGGCAGGGCGGCGCGGCCCATGGAGACCGTGACGTCGCCGCTCTTGTCGAGGTGTACGTGCTTGACGCCGCCGCGGGTGGCGACGGAGAGGTCGCCGGGCTCGACGTGCCCGGCGTACTGGAGGTAGCGGGCGAAGACGCGGACGCCGTTGCCGCACATCTCGGCGACGGAGCCGTCGCTGTTGCGGTAGTCCATGAACCACTCGGCCTCGTCGGCCATGTGTGCGGCCTCGGGGTGGGCGGCGGACCGGACGACGTGCAGGACTCCGTCCGCGCCGATCCCGGCGCGCCGGTCGCACAGCTTCACGACGGCGGCGGCGGGCAGGTCGACGGTGTTGTCCGGGTCCGGGACGATCACGAAGTCGTTCTCGGTGCCGTGGCCCTTGAGGAAGGAGAGGCTGGTCTGCGTCACGCGCCCATCGTACCGAGGGGGTTTCCCACGAGTCGTCGGGCACGGCGGGGGCGGCCGGCCGGGGCGTTACCGGAGCCGGGCCACCCGGTAGACCGCGAGGCCTACGACGGCCAGCACGACCAGGGCGTACAGCGCGGCGATGCGCCAGTCGGGCCGGCGGCCGCTGCCCCGGGGCGGGAGCCCGGGCCAGGTGTAGCCGACGCGGCGCGCGGCCATCATGCCCCAGCCCGCCGCGCAGCAGCTGATCAGGAAGCCGAGCATGGCGACCACGGCTCCGCCGTCGCCGAACTCGAAGGCGAGCGGGAAGGCGAACATCAGGGAGCCGGCGGCGGCCAGCATCACGATCGGGGCGATCTGCCAGATGCGCAGCCGGCGCTGCGGGCGCAGCTCGACCTCGAACTCGGGGCCTCCCGGTTCCTCGCCTTCGCCGGAGCCGGTGACGTCCGGGCCGTCGGAGGTCAGGCGGGCGGGGTCGGCGGGCAGCCCGAGCTCTTCGGGGACGGCGGGATCGCCGAGGACCGCAGGGTCCGTCGTCCCCCGCGTCCCGTCCCGCCCGGTGTCACGAGGGCCGGCCTCCATCGCCACGCGCCCTCCCCACTCGGACTTCGCACGCTGCCGTTCACCGCTGGTGACCACACCCGCGGAATTTGATGATGGCACGGTCCGGGGCCCCGAACGCGCGCGCGGGGCGTCCCGATGCCATCACGTGATCAGGCTGTAACCGCTCGTTCGACCAACGACTGCGCGAGTCGGGGGAGTTCCCGACGGTCTTCGGCGGCTCCACTGAGCCAGTGGACGCGGGGGTCGCGGCGGAACCAGGAGTCCTGGCGGCGGGCGAACCGCTTGGTGGCGCGGACCGTTTCGGCCCTGGCCTCCTCCTCGGTGCAGTCGCCGGCCAGGGCGGCCAGCACCTGCTGGTAGCCCAGCGCCCGGGAGGCGGTGATCCCGTCGCGCAGACCGCGGGACTCCAGGGCCCGGACCTCGTCCACGAGCCCGTCCTCCCACATCCGGTCCACGCGCCGCGCGATCCGCTCGTCGAGCTCCGGCCGGGCCACGTCGACGCCGATCTGGACGGTGTCGTACACGGACTCGTGGCCGGGCAGGTTGGCGGTGAACGGCTTCCCGGTGATCTCGATGACCTCCAGGGCCCGGACGATGCGGCGGCCGTTGCTCGGCAGGATCGCCCGGGCCGCGGCAGGGTCGGCGGCGGCGAGCCGGGCGTGCAGGACGCCGGGGCCGTGTTCGGTGAGCTCCTCCTCCAGCCGGGCCCGGACGCCGGGGTCGGTGCCGGGGAACTCCATGGCGTCGAGGGCGCCGCGGACGTACAGCCCGGATCCGCCGACGAGGACGGGCGTGCGGCCCTGGGCGAGCAGCTCGTCGATCTCGGCGCGGGCCAGGCGCTGGTACTCGGCGACGCTCGCCGTCTCGGTCACGTCCCAGATGTCGAGGAGGTGGTGCGGGACGCCGCCGCGCTCTTCTTCCGTCAGTTTGGCGGTGCCGATGTCCATTCCGCGGTAGAGCTGCATGGAGTCGGCGTTGACGACCTCGCCGTCGAAATGGCGGGCCAGGGCCACGCCCAGGTCGGACTTTCCGGCTGCGGTGGGGCCGACGACGGCGATGACGCGCGGGGCGGGGGCTGCTTTGCTCACCGAACCAGTCTCGCAAACCATCCGGCATGCACCCGATCGAGTGGCATGAGGGGGCGGGCGGGGGATCACTGGTCGGGCGTGGTTCCGCCGGGCGTGCGCTCGGCGCAGGGGCGGCCGGGCCGGACAGGACTTCGCCCTTCCGAGTAACCTGAGAGGGAGCAGAAATAGGCGTTTTGGCCGGTTTTTTCGGTGCGCGGGCGATGCGCGGTCCATGACGTCGTGGTCGGCCCATGACGTCGTGACGGAGGGTGCGACGGAGGAACCCGCAGCGGACGGCGAAGCCGGCGCGGGCGCCCGTACGTAGCCACCGCCACGGGAAGGTGACCCATGGGCCTGCTGGACACGCTGAAGGCCAAGCTCGCTCCGGCCAAGGAGAAGGTCGGCGACCTCGCGCACAGGAACGAGGGCAGGATCGGCGAGGGTCTGGACAAGGTCGCGAAGGCCGTGGACTCCAAGGCGCACGGCAAGTACAGCGACAGGATCACGTCCGGAACGGGCAAGGCGAAGGAAGCCCTGGGCAAGATCGCGCACAAGGACTCCCCCGGCGGGCCGACGCCGCCGGCCGCCTCCTGACCGGAGTCCCGGAAGGGGCGCGGAGCGACGGGCTCCGCGCCCCTTCCTCCTGTCCGGAGCCGCGGCCAGCCGGAGCCGCCGGGCGGCCGGGAATACCGGACGGCCAGGAGTGCCGGGCGGCCGGGAGTGCCGGGCGCCCGGGACCCCATCGGACCGGCTAGGACCAGGCGGCGACGAAGTAGCCGACGCCGTAGGGGGCGTCCTCGTACAGCAGCCGTCCGTCCAACCCGGCGCCCTCGGCGGCGCCGGCCAGCACCTGCCAGGGGGCCCGGCCGGCGGCCCGCAGCTCCCGGGCCAAGCCTGCGTCGACGGCGGCGAGGGCTGCGGTGTCGGCGTCGCCGAGGGCCCGCGCGGCGGCGGCGTCGAAGGGGGCGGCGCGTTCGTCGAGGTAGCCGGGGGCCTTGACGGTCCGGCAGGCGCTGCCGTCGCCCATGACGAGGAGGGCGACGCGCTCGGCGCGCGCGGCGAGTTCGCGGCCCGTCCGCAGGCAGCCGGGGGTGTCGAGCGCCTCGGGCACCGCGAGCGCCTCCAGGGGCGCGGCGCCCCAGCGGGCGTGGTCGAGCAACCAGGCGCCGACGGCCAGCGACGGGGGCAGCGGACGGGCGCCCGCACCTCCGCCCCCGTCCCCGGCGCGGGCGCTGTCCCCGAGGCGCACGTCGACCCCGACGCCGAAGCGGCGGAAGTCGCCGCGGGCGCCCTGGGGGTAGGACCCGGTTTCCCCCTCCTCGGCGGCACCCACCACGACCAGCAGGTCGGGGCGGGAGGCGGCGAGCACGGCGAGGGCGTCGGAGCAGGCGGTACGGGCGTCGCCCAGTTCGGCGGCGGCCCCCGCGGCCACCTCGGGCACGAGGAGCGGCGGGGCGGGGCAGACGGCGGCGGCTACGAGCATGATCCGCAGCCTAGCCGCCGACACGGCCCCGCAGGGTCCGCGGACCCCGCACGGCCCGCATGGCTCGCGGGCCGCTTACGGCCGTCGGCCTGGCCCGCGGGAGCGGCCCGACCGCCGGCTCCTGCACCGCGCGCGGGTTCAGCCGGTGATGCCGCAGGACGGGGCCGACTCCGGGAGCGGGGCGGGGGCGCCCAGGGTGGGGATGCCGAGCATGACGCCCTTCGGCTGCGCCGGGGCCGCGTTGCGCTTCTCCCAGGCGTCGCCGGCCCGGGTGCGGCGCACGGACTGCGTCGGCCCTTCGGCGAGGAGGTGGTGCGGGGCCGCGTACGTGATCTCCACGGTCACCACGTCACCGGGGCGGACGTCCTCGTCCGGCTTCGTGAAGTGGACCAGCCGGTTGTCGGGGGCGCGGCCGGACAGACGGTGCGTGGTGCCGTCCTTGCGGCCCTCGCCCTCCGCCACCATGACCTCCAGGGTGCGGCCGACCTGCTTCTTGTTCTCCTCCCAGGAGATCTCCTCCTGGAGGGCCACCAGGCGCATGTAGCGGTCCTGGACGACCTCCTTGGGGATCTGGCCCTCCATGTCGGCGGCCGGGGTCCCGGGGCGCTTCGAGTACTGGAAGGTGAACGCGTTGGCGAAGCGTGCCTCGCGGACCACGTGCATCGTCTGTTCGAAGTCCTCCTCGGTCTCGCCGGGGAAGCCCACGATGATGTCGGTGGAGATCGCGGCGTGCGGGATGGCCGCGCGGACCTTCTCGATGATGCCGAGGAAGCGCTCCTGGCGGTACGAGCGGCGCATCGCCTTGAGGACCCGGTCCGAGCCGGACTGGAGCGGCATGTGCAGCTGCGGCATCACGTTCGGGGTCTCGGCCATGGCCGCGATCACGTCGTCCGTGAAGTCGCGCGGGTGCGGGGAGGTGAAGCGGACCCGCTCCAGGCCCTCGATCTGCCCGCAGGCGCGCAGCAGCTTGGAGAAGGCCTCGCGGTCGCCGAGGTCGGAGCCGTACGCGTTGACGTTCTGGCCGAGCAGGGTGATCTCGGAGACGCCCTCGCCGACCAGGGCCTCGATCTCGGCGAGGATGTCGCCGGGACGGCGGTCCTCCTCCTTGCCGCGCAGGGCGGGGACGATGCAGAAGGTGCAGGTGTTGTTGCAACCGACGGAGATCGACACCCAGGCGGCGTACGCGGACTCGCGGCGGGTCGGCAGGGTGGAGGGAAAGGCCTCCAGCGACTCGGCGATCTCGATCTGCGCCTCTTCCTGGATGCGGGCGCGCTCCAGCAGGACGGGCAGCTTGCCGATGTTGTGGGTGCCGAAGACGACGTCGACCCACGGGGCCTTCTTGACGATCGTGTCGCGGTCCTTCTGCGCCAGGCAGCCGCCGACGGCGATCTGCATGCCGGGGCGCTTGGTCTTCATCGGGGCGAGCCGGCCGAGGTTGCCGTACAGCTTGTTGTCGGCGTTCTCGCGGACGGCGCACGTGTTGAAGACCACGACGTCGGCGTCGCCGTCGGAGCCCTCCGGGGCCCGGGTGTAGCCCGCCTCCTCCAGCAGACCGGAGAGTCGCTCGGAGTCGTGCACGTTCATCTGGCACCCGTAGGTGCGCACCTCGTATGTTCCCTTGACGTCCACTGCCGTGCTCCGGTCGCTGCTGCTGGTCATGGAACAAGGGTAGGTGCTGCCGCGACACCCTCCCGCCGGGCCTCGGTCCGGCCTCGGTCCGGCCCCGGTCGGGCTCCGGTCGGGCTCCGGTCCGGCCCGCGGTCCGGCCCGCGATCCGGTCCCGGTCCGCGCGCAGCGACGGGCGCCCCGTGACAGGGCGCCGCGACGGTGGCAGGATCGCGCCCATGGCTCACGTTCCGCCCCGTTCCGGCAGGCGCACCGCCCTGTGGGGGCTGGTGGCCGTGTTCGCCGTGCTCGGGTTGCTTGTGTGGTGGCTGCGGCCCTTCGGGGAGCCGGAGCTGAAGGGCGAGCTGACCTTCAGCACGGGCGTGCGCACGGGCGTCTACCACCGCTACGGCCAGTTGCTGGAGCAGGCGCTGGCACGGGACGTCCCCGGGGTCCGGGTCCGGCTGGAAACCAGCGAGGGGTCGCAGGAGAACCTGGCGCGGGTCGCGACCGGGCAGGCCGACTTCACCGTGGCGACGGCGGACGCGGTCTCGAAGTACCGGGCCGACGGGAAGCCGGGCGCGGAACGGCTGCGCGGGGTCGCGCGGCTGTACGACGACTACGTGCAGCTGGTGGTGCCGGCCGGGTCGCCGGTGCAGTCGGCCCGGGACCTGCGCGGCAAGCGCGTGGCGATCGGCCAGCCGGGGTCGGGTGTGCGCCTGGTATCGGAGCGGCTTCTGGCGGCGGCCAAGCTGGACCCGGCGCGGGACATCACCCCGGTCCCCATCGGCATCGACACCATGCCGGCGGAGCTGGAGGCCGGGCGGATCGACGCGTTCTTCTGGTCCGGTGGCCTGCCCACGAACGCGGTGAAGGAGCTGGCGGAGCGGTTCGAGATCCGGCTCGTGCAGCTCGGCGACCTGGTGGAGGCGCTGCAGGGCAGCGGCAGCCCGGCGCGCTACTACCGCGCGGCGGTGATGCCGCAGGACGCGTACTCGCGGGCGCGCAACACCTCGTCGGTGGCGACCCTGGCCGTGCCGAACCTGCTGGTGACCACCGAGGAGACCGATCCGGGGCTGACGGAGCAGTTCACGCGGACGGTGATCAACAGCCGTGACCGGATCGGGCACGAGGTGCACGCGGCGCAGCTGGTGGACCTGCGGACGGCCATCTACACGGATCCGCTGGACCTGCACGAGGGCGCCGGACGGTACTACCGCTCGGTGAAGCCCTGAGGGCGGGGCCTCAGCGCCCGGCCGTCCCGGGCAACAGCATCGTCGCGGCGGCGGCGGCGCCGATCAGTCCGGCACGGGTGCCCAGGGTCGCCGGGACCACCTGCAGGCCGCCGACGTACGAGAGCGTGGCGTAGTCCGCGAGATGGGCGCGGATCGGCCCGAAGAGGGTGTCGCCGGAGGCGGCCACTCCGCCGCCGATCACAGCGATGCCGGTCTCCACGAGGGTGGCGCCGGCCGCGATGGCGGCGGCCAAGGCGCGGCCCGCGCGGTCGAACGCGGCCAGGGCGAGGGGGTCCCCGGCTTGGGCAGCCGCGGCGACGCCCGCCGCCGTGGCGTCGCCGGCCGCGCCCCCGGCAGGGGTCCAGCCCTGCTCCCCGGCCCAGCGGGCGATGGCGGTGCCCGAGGCGATCGACTCCACGCAGCCGCGGCTGCCGCAGACGCACGGGGGGCCGTCGAACGCGACGCTGATGTGCCCGATGTGGCCGGCGTTGCCGGTGGGGCCCGGGTGGAGCCGGTTGTTCAGGATCAGGCCGCCGCCGACGCCGGTGGAGACCACCATGCACAGGGCGTTCGCGTGGCCCCGGGCCGCACCCAGCCAGTGCTCGGCCGCGGTCATGGCCACGCCGTCGCCGACCAGCACGGTGGGCAACGGGGTGCCGTACCGGGCCAGCTCCGCGGCGACCCGGGCCCGGACCGGGAACTCCCGCCAGGCGCCGATGTTCACCGGGCTCACGGTGCCGCGCGAGGCGTCGACCGGGCCCGCGCTGCCGATGCCGCAGCGGACCGCCGCCGGCCACAGGGGCGAGCGGGCCAGCTCGGCGACGACCTCCGCAACGGCGGCGAACACCCCGTCGGCGTCCGTACCCCGCGGGGTCGGGCGGCGGGTCGTGGCCGTCATCGTGCCGTCGGGCAGCACCAGCGCACCGGCGATCTTCGTGCCGCCGATGTCGATCGCCACCGACGGGCCGGCGGTCGCACCGGGGTCGCCCGGGGCGGCGGCTCCGCCGGTGACACCCGGGGCGGGGAAGGAGGGGCTGGGTGAGGTCACGGGGGCTCCAGAACGAGGTCGGAATCAGTATGCGGCCGGGGGCGGCGCCGTACTCTCGCGGGGCTCCAGCCTGAGCTGTTCCCCCTCGCGGGCCCGGGGCGCACCCCCGGCGACCACGGCGAGCAGTTCCTCGGCGGCGAGCCGGCCGAATCCCGCGGTGTCGCGCACGAGGGCGGTGAGCCGGGGGTGGGTGACCCGGCACAGGGCCGAGTCGTCCCAGGCGACGATCGAGAGCCGGTCGGGGACGGCGATGCCCAGCTCGGCGGCGACGGCGCTGCCGGCCACGGCCATCACGTCGTTGTCGTAGACCAGCGCGGTGGGCGGCTCGGGCCCGGCGAGGACCCGTCGGGTGGCGGCCGCCCCCTCGGCGTCGGAGTAGTCGGTCACCACCGAGCGCACCTCCTGCGGCCCCAGCCCGCGCGCCGCCGCCTCGGCGCGCAGCGAGTCGATGCGGCGGGCGGTGTGGGCGAGACCCGGCAGCCCGGCGATGTGGGTGATCCGGCGATGGCCCAGACCGTGGAGGTGGTCGAGGACCCGGGCCATCGCCCGGGCGTCGTCCGCCCAGACCGACGACAGCGGGCCGGGAGCACCCGTACCGCCGACCGTGACGGCGGGCAGACCGAGGTGGGAGAGGAGCTGCGGGCGCGGGTCCCGGGTGCGCGGGTCGACGACAAGCACGCCGTCGACGCGCCGCTCGGCCCACCAGCGGCGGTACAGGGCGCACTCGGCGTCGACGTCGTCGACCACCTGGAAGAGCAGGGCGGTCCGGCCAGCGGAGAGCACCTCCTGGATGCCGGAGACCAGTTGGAGGAAGAAGGACTCGACGCCCAGGGTGTGGGCGGGCCGGGCCAGGACCAGCCCGACGGCGCCCGCGCGTTCCCCGGACAGGGCGCGGGCGGCGCTGTTGGGCTGCCAGCCGAGCTCCTCGGCGACGCCGCGGATCCGGGCGCGGGTGTCCTCGGAGACGCCCGGCCTGTCGTTGAGCGCGAAGGAGACGGCGCTCTCGGACACCCCGGCCCGGCGGGCGATGTCCTTGATGGTGGGTCTGCGGGCCATGGCCTGCCTCATCCCTCGGGTGCGCGGACGCCAATGGCCGGACCGTACGCGATTCTGCCCCGGCGGGCGTGCTTGACGGCCATCCTGTACGTGCCCGGGGTGGGGCCCGGCGGCTGGTGCAGCCGGAAGCTCCGCCTCGGCCGGCCGGTTTCCTGCGGTACGCGGACGGGCCGGACGGCGTGGCCGGCCAACTGCCCCGTGCCGTACGGACACGGCGCGGGCGAGGCCGGTGAGCGGGCTGCGGGGGCCGCTGCTGCCGATCCGGACCCGCACGGCGGGCGCCCGCCGGTGTGTGGAGAACGAGACGGTCGCGTCCGCGGAAGCGCATCCCGTACGCGCACCACCTGCGCGGGGTGGCCGGTGGGCCGGCGGAGAGTGCGGGGATGGTGGCGACCGTGACCGAAATACCGCTGTCCATTTCCGCGTACTTCCTCGTGTGAGGCCTTTGACCGCCGGCAGAGCTAAACCGCATTAGACGCCCGGGGAGGGCATAGGAGCGTCGTTTCCTTTGGCCTCGAAGGCCCTGTTGACTATCCCCTGGCGGGCGCGGCACGTTGTGGGCGTCCGGAGAATTCCCCGCGACTTCCGGGATCCTTCATGCGTGACGGCACCCCCGTTCCCCCGCCCGCCCGAACCGGCCGGTTCACCCCAACCGGCCGAACCACCCGAACCGTCCGCTTCGGCGTCAACCACACGCCGTCACGCGGCTGGTTCCACCACTGGCTCGACTTCGACCCCGACGCACTCGCGGCCGACCTCGACTCGATCGCCGCGCTCGGGCTGGACCACGTACGGGTCTTCCCGCTGTGGCCGCTCTTCCAGCCGAACCGGGCGCTGGTACGGCCGCGTGCCGTCGAGCAGCTGGTCGCGCTCGCGGACGCGGCCGCCGACCGCGGCCTCGACGTCGCGGTGGACGGGCTCCAAGGACATCTGTCGAGCTTCGACTTCCTGCCCGCGTGGACCGGGACCTGGCACCGGCGGAACATCTTCGGCGACCCGGACGTGATCGCCGGGCAGGAGGAATACCTGCGGACGCTCGCCGCCGCCCTCGCCGACCGGACCAATTTCCTCGGAATGACCGTCGGCAACGAGATCAACCAGTTCTCCGACGACCCGCACCCCGACCCGGACCGGATCACCCCGGAACAGGCGGGGCGCTGGCTGGAGCGGATGCTCGCCGCCTGCGAGCGGGGCGCGCCGGGCCGGTTCCACGTCCACGCCGAGTACGACGCCGCCTGGTACCGGGACGGGCACCCGTTCACGCCGGCGCACGCGGCCCGGCTCGGTGCGGCCACGGCCGTGCACTCCTGGGTGTTCAACGGCACCGCGCAGCGGCACGGCCGGACCGGGGCGGCGACCGAGCAGCACGCCGCCTACCTGGTCGAGCTGTCCAAGGCCTGGGCGGCGGACCCGCACCGCCCGGTGTGGCTCCAGGAGGTCGGTGCGCCCGCGCCGCTGATCCCGCCGGAACACGCGGCCGCCTTCACCGAGGCCACGCTCGCCGCCGCCCTGGACTGCCCGGACCTGTGGGGGGTGACCTGGTGGTGCTCGCACGACGTGTCCCGGGAACTCGCGGACTTCCCCGAGCTGGAGTACGGGCTCGGCCTGCTCACCAACGACCGCCGGACCAAGCCGGCCGGTGCCGCCCTCGCCCGGATCGCCGCCAGGTGGCGGGGCCGGGAGCACCAGCCGGCCGTCCGGTCCACCGCGCTGTCCGTGGACGTCGGCGGGGCGAAGGCCGCGCCTGGGCGGTCGGTGTGCGCGCCCGGTGGCGCCTTCTTCGAGGCGTGGGCGGCGCTGGCCGCCGACGGGGTCCGGCCGGCGGTGGTGCTGGCGGAGCTGGCGGAGGACCCCGCCCATCTGTCCGCGCGCGGCATCACGGAGGTGCTGCGCGTCCCCGACGTCCGCTGACACGTCCCCCCGCCCCGCCCTTGCCACCGGTCTTCCGATCCCCGTCGCCGATCCGCCGATCCCCGTCGCCGACCCCGTCACGTCCCCGAGGAGCCCCGCATGTCCGAGTCCGGTAACGGCGCACGCCCTCGCACCTCTCCCCCGCCCCGTTCCCCCTCCCCCGACGGCGCACCGCCGCCGACCCGGCGCCGGATCCTCGCCGCCGGAGCGGGGGCCGCCGGCGGGGCCGCCGCGCTGCTGGGCGCCCCCCTCGCCGCGTACGCCGCCGCGCCGGATCCCTCACCATCCGCCCCGTCGCCCGCCCCGCTCCGGCCGTCCGCCGCCCCCGCGGACCCGGCCCCGTACGCCTCCTACTGGTTCCCCGATTCCCTACCCCACGGCACCCCGGGTCCCGGCATCGTGTGGCGCTCCCTCAGGCAGTGGACCCCGGAGTCGGACCGGGACCTCGCCCACAACACCTCCACCGTGCCGCTCGCCGCCCGCTTCGCACCGGTGCCCGTACATCCGGCCGTCCGAGCCGGCCAGGCACGGATCGCCTCCCTCGTGTCCTTCGGCCCCACCTCCCAGAACCCCTCGCAAGGGGTACCGACCGCCGACACCTACGCCCTCACCCACTGGGCGTACATCGACGAGCTGGTGTTCTGGGGCGGCTCCGCCGGCGAGGGGATCGTGCTCGCGCCGAACGCGCCCGTCGTCGACGCCGCCCACCGCAACGGCGTCCGGGTGCTGGGCAACGTCTTCCTGCCACCCGTCGCGTACGGCGGCGACCTCCAGTGGACCCGCGACCTCGTGCAGCGCGACGCCCCCGGCCGGTTCCCGATCGCCGAACAGCTCGTCCGGGTGGCGGTCGCGTACGGGTTCGACGGCTGGTTCGTCAACGCCGAGACCGACGGCGGGGACAGCGCGCTCGCCACCCGGATGCGGGAGTTCCTGCGCGCCCTGCGGGCGGCCGGCGCACCCCACGGCCTGCGGATCACCTGGTACGACGCGATGAACAGCACCGGCCGGGTCGGCTGGCAGGGGGCGCTCAACCCGCTCAACCAGGAGTTCTTCGAGGACCGGACGGGCCGGGTCGCGGACACCGTGTTCGTGGACTTCCGGTGGAGCGCGCAGAGCCTGGCCGAGTCCGCGGGGCTCGCCGAACGCCTGGGCCGCAGCCGCCACGAGCTGTGGGCGGCGGTGGACGCGGAGTCCCGCGGCTGGGACTCCGCGGTCGACTGGGAGGCGATCGTTCCGCGCGGGCGCGACCACGTCGTCAGCTACGGCTTCTACCGACCCGAGTGGACCCGCAACCACCTCGCCGACCGCTCCCCCGCCGCCTTCCACCGCGCCGACGACCGGTTCTGGACGGGGGCGTCCCTGGACCCGGCCCGTCCCGCGCCCGGGGGCGACGGCTGGCGGGCGCCGGCCACCGTCGTCGCGGACCGGTCCACGGTGGCCGCCCTGCCCTTCGCCTGCTCCTTCAACACCGGGCACGGCGAGCGCTGGTACGAGCGCGGCGAAGTCGTCTCCGACACCCCGTGGAGCCACCTCGGCCTCCAGGACCGGTTGCCGGGCCGCCGCTGGGTCGTCGAGACCGCCGGCCCGCGCCCCTCCGTCACCCTGGACTTCGCCCGGGCCTGGCGGGGCGGCTCCTGCCTGCTCGTGGCGGGCCCGCTCACCGCACCCGCCGCGGTCGGGCTGCACGGCACCCGGCTGGCGCTGCCCCGGTCCGGCGTCCTGGAGCTGGTGCATTGCGCCGATCCGGGTTCCGCTCCGGCCACGGTCGAGGTCGGGGTCGCGGTGCGCGAACCGGCCGGCCCGGGTCTGCCCGTCCCCTACACCTGGTTCGCGGCGGGCACCGCGGCCCCGGGCGCGGGCTGGCGCACGGCGCGGGTCGGGCTGTCGTCCCTGGCGGGCCGGACCGCGTACGGCTTGGCCGTACGGATCACGGTGCGGGGAGGGGGAGCGGTGTCCTGGCGGGTCGGCGCCCTGTCGGTACGCGACGCCACCGCCCGGCCGCGGCCGTCCGCTCCGCACGCACTGACCGTGGACGCCGCGGCCGAACAGCACGGCACGGCCGCGGTGCGGCTGTCCTGGCGGCGGTCCCCCGGCCCGGTCCGGCATCACGAGCTGCACCGCCTGCTCCCGGACGGCACCCGCCGCTTCCTCGGCGGCACCTGCGGCACCGCCCTGTACCTGCCGACCGTGGTCCGGGCCGGCCGGGAGCGGGCGGCGGTGTTCGAGGTGCGGGCCGTGGACGAGCTGTACGCCGTCTCCGCCCCGGCCCGCACCGCCCTCGCATGGGCCCGCTGACCCGTACGTCGGGGCGGGCTCGCGGCTCAGCCGTTGCCTTCGACCCCGTTGTGCGGGGCGCTGCGCGGGACGGCCACGGTCACCCGCAGCCCGTGGGGTTCGTTCTTCGCGTACGAGAGGGACCCGCCGCCCGCGGCGAGCAGGGCCCGCGAGATGGACAGGCCGAGCCCGGAGCCCTTGACGTTCTGGTGGCGGCCGCTGCGCCAGAACCGGTCGCCGACGCGGAGCAGCTCGTCCTCGGTCAGGCCGGGGCCGCGGTCGGCGACGACGACGTGCACGGACGGCCCGACCGGGGCGACGGACACCGTCACCTCCTCCCCGGCCGGCGTGAACTTCAGGGCGTTGTCGATGACGGCGTCGAGGGCGCTGGACAGCGCGATGGGGTCGGCCCACCCGGTGACCGCGGTCCGGCCCGCCTCGGTGAGCCGTACGCCCTTCTCCTCGGCGTACGGCCGCCAGGAGGCGACCCGCTCGGCGGCCAGGGCGCCGATGTCGGTGAGGCTGAGCTCGGCGGAGGCGTGCTCGGCCAACGCCAGGTCCAGCAGGTCGTCCAGGACCTGGGCCAGGCGCTTGCCCTCGGCGCGCACGGAGGCGATCTCCTCGTTCCCCTCGGGCAGTTCCAGGGCGAGCAGCTCGATCCGCAGGAGCAGCGCGGCGAGCGGGTTGCGCAGCTGGTGGGAGGCGTCGGCGACGAACGCCCGCTGCTGCTCCAGTACCTCTTCCACGTTGTCGGCCATCTCGTTGAACGAGCGGGCCAGGCGTCGGAGTTCCGGCGGCCCGCTCGCGGCCGCGACCCGGGAGTTCATCCGCCCGGTGGCGATGCCGTGGGCGGCCGCGTCGAGGGTCCGGACGGGCTTGAGGACCCAGCGGGTCAGCTGCAGGGCGGCCCCGAACGCCAGCAGCATGGCGGCGGCCAGGCCGGTGACGATCAGCAGCCAGCCCCGCAGGATCCGGGCCCGCATTTGGTCGGTGGGCGACTCGGTGACCACGACCGCGACGACGTCGCCGTCGAGGACGACCGGGGAGGCGACGAGGAGCTTGCCGTGGGTCTGCCAGGGCCACACCTGGGCCGGGTCGTGGCTGCGCCGCCCGGCGAGGGCTTCCAGGAAGGCCTTCCGGCCCTCGCCCTCCGCGGGGAGCTGCCACCAGCCGGGCGCCCGGACCAGAGCGTTGTCGTCGCGGTAGAAGATGCCCACCCGGATGCCGTACAGCTCCTGGTAGCGGGCCAGTTCGAGCTGGAGCGTCTCCCGCCGTTCGGCGGCGCCGCTGCTGCCGGAGCCTTCCGCGTCGATGAAGAACTGGGCGAGGGCGGCGAAGCGGGCGCTGTCGTCGATCCGGTCCACCACCACCTTCTGCTGCTGGCCGGCGGCCAGACTGACGGCGAGGGGGAAGCCGAGGGCGAGCAGCACGCCCGCCATCAGGACGACGAGCAGCGGGAGCAGGCGGGCGCGCACGGCGGGCTACCGCTAGGGGGCGGCCGGCGGGACGAGCCGGTAGCCCACCCCGCGGACGGTCTCGATCAGGGCGGGCATGCGCAGCTTGGAGCGCAGCGAGGCCACGTGTACCTCCAGGGTCCGCCCGGTCCCCTCCCAGCTGGTGCGCCACACCTCGCTGATGATCTGCTCGCGGCGGAAGACGACCCCGGGGCGCTGCGCGAGCAGGGCCAGCAGGTCGAACTCCTTGCGGGTGAGCGGCACGTCGGAGCCGTCCACGCTGACCCGGCGGGTGGGCAGCTCGATGTTGACGGGCCCGACCCGGACCACGGCGGGAACGCCCGCGACGGAGGCCGCGGCCTCCTCGGAGGCGCCGCTGCGCCGGGCGACGGCGTGGATCCGGGCGAGGAGCTCGCCCGTGTCGTACGGCTTGACCACGTAGTCGTCCGCGCCCATGTTCAGCCCGTGGATCCGGGAGCGCACGTCGGAACGGGCCGTCACCATGATCACGGGGGTCGAGGTGCGCTTGCGGATCTTGCCGCAGACCTCGTATCCGTCCTGGTCGGGGAGGCCCAGGTCCAGGAGGACCACCCCGAAGGGCGGGGCCCCGGCGGGCAGCAGGGCCTGCAGGGCCTCCTCGCCGTTGCGGGCGTGGGTCACCTGGAAGCCGTGCCGGGCGAGGATCGCGGACAGGGCGGCGGCGACGTGGTCATCGTCCTCGACGAGCAGCAGTCTCATTGCGTCCCCCTTTCCTGCGGTCCTGTTTCCTGTTGTGCTTGTTACCGGGCCCGGCCCGCGGTCAAAGGGCCAGAGAGCATCCACGCCGATCCGGGGCCCCACGTCAAGGGGGTTCCGGTCCGGCGCGGTTTCCGTTATGTACCCGGTACGAGCCTTCCGGCGCGAGCCGCCGCGGCACGTACGGAGCGTATCGATCCGAGGCCGTTTCGTTATCCTCAATTCTCCCTCAGATGTGATGACGGTGTGCGCACGGCCTCACTACTGTCCTGCCAACCGAGGAGGACGGAGCTAGAAGCCGATGAGCGGAGTATCAGTGACCAAGGAAGCGAAGGACGCGGCCGGAGCCGCCGACGACCTGGTCGTACTGAGCAACGTCAACAAGCACTTCGGCGCGCTGCACGTGCTTCAGGACATCGATCTGAGCATTGCCCGCGGCGAGGTTGTCGTGGTGATCGGTCCCTCGGGATCGGGCAAGTCCACGCTGTGCAGGACCATCAACCGCCTGGAGACGATCGACTCCGGAACGATCACGATCGACGGCAAGGAACTGCCCTCGGAGGGGCGGGAGCTGGCCCGGCTGCGTGCCGACGTCGGCATGGTCTTCCAGTCGTTCAACCTCTTCGCGCACAAGACAGTGCTGCAGAACGTGATGCTGGGCCAGATGAAGGTCCGCAAGACGGACCAGGCGAGCGCCGAGAAGAAGGCGCGGGCCCTGCTGGACCGGGTGGGCGTCGGAACACAGGCCGACAAGTACCCGGCGCAGCTGTCCGGCGGCCAGCAGCAGCGCGTGGCGATCGCCCGCGCGCTGGCCATGGACCCCAAGGTGATCCTCTTCGACGAGCCGACCTCGGCCCTCGACCCGGAGATGATCAACGAGGTGCTGGAGGTCATGCAGCAGCTCGCCGCCGAGGGCATGACGATGGTCGTCGTCACGCACGAGATGGGCTTCGCCCGCTCTGCGGCCAACCGGGTCGTCTTCATGGCCGACGGCAAGATCGTCGAAGAGGCCGAGCCGGAGCAGTTCTTCAGCAACCCGCGCAGTGACCGCGCCAAGGACTTCCTTTCGAAGATCCTGCACCACTGACGGTTCCGTCTGGTAGTGATCCCCTGGCGGCCCGGCGCACGTGTCGTCGCTCGTCGTCCAACCACGTCTCATCCGAGGGAAGTTCACCATGAAGGTTTTCAAGGCCGGCGCGGCCGCAGCCGTGGCCGTCGTCCTCTCCCTGACCGCGACCGCGTGCGGCGGCGGCGGTGACAAGGCCGGCAGCGGCAGCACCGGGGGCGGCAAGGACAAGATCGTCATCGGCATCAAGTTCGACCAGCCGGGTCTGGGCCTGAAGACCCCGGACGGCAAGTTCACGGGCTTCGACGTCGACGTGGCGACCTACGTCGCCAAGGAGCTCGGCTACCAGCCCGACCAGATCGAGTTCAAGCAGGCCGTCAGCGCCGAGCGCGAGAACCTGATCTCCAACGGTGACGTCAAGCTCGTGGTCGCCACCTACACGATCAACGACAAGCGCAAGGCGAAGGTCGACTTCGCCGGCCCGTACTTCCTGGCCCACCAGGACCTGCTGGTCCGCGCGGACGACACCTCGATCACCAAGGCCGAAGACCTCAACAAAAAGAAGCTCTGCTCGGTCACCGGCTCGACCTCCGCGCAGAACGTCAAGACCAAGCTGGCCCCCGAAGCCGACCTGCAGCAGCTGGGCGGCTACTCCGAGTGCCTCACCGGCCTGGAGAACGGGTCCGTCGACGCCCTGACCACGGACAACTCGATCCTCGCCGGCTTCGCCGCGCAGGAGAAGAACAAGGGCAAGTTCAAGCTGGTCGGCCTGAAGATGAGCGACGAGCCCTACGGCATCGGCCTGAAGAAGGGCGACAAGGACCTCCAGACCAAGGTCAACGCCGCGCTCAAGAAGATGGTCGAGGACGGCTCCTGGCAGAAGGCGGTCGACGCCAACCTGGGCCCCGCCGGCTACAAGGCCGAGCCGGCCCCGCAGATCACCGAAGGCAGCTGATTCATCGGTGGGGCGCGCCGCCGCCCGCCCGTCAAGGGCGGCGGCGCGCCCCACCGGCCATCCTGGGGAGAGCGCAGGGCAACGTGTTCGACTTTCTTACTTCCGGGCAGTACGACGTGCTCGGAGCCTTCTGGGTGACGGTGCAGCTCACCCTCTACTCCGCGGTCGGATCCCTGATCTGGGGCACGATCCTGGCCGGGATGCGGGTCAGTCCGGTCCCGATCATGCGGTCCTTCGGCACCGCGTACGTCAACGTCGTGCGCAACACGCCGCTGACCCTGCTGATCATCGGCTGCTCGCTGGGCCTCAACCAGACGCTGAAGATCACGCTCGGCGGCGAGAACTTCAAGGAGATCGGGTTCCGCCTCGCGGTCCTGGGCCTGATCGCCTACACCGGCACGTTCGTCTGTGAAGCACTGCGCTCGGGTATCAACACGGTGCCCGTGGGGCAGGCCGAGGCCGCCCGCGCGCTGGGGCTGAGCTTCTTCCAGGTGCTCACCCTGATCGTGCTCCCCCAAGCCTTCCGGGCGGTCGTCGCACCGCTCACCAACGTACTGATCGCCCTCACCAAGAACACCACGGTGGCGGCGACCATCGGCGTGGCCGAGGCGGCCCTGCTGATGAAGGAAATGCTGGAGAACGAGGCGGACGCGCTCTTCGCGGTCTTCGGGGTCTTCGCCCTCGGCTTCGTCCTGCTGACCCTGCCCACCGGCCTGCTGCTGGGCCAGGTGGCCAAGCGAGTGGCGGTGAAGCGATGAGCTCCGTTCTGTACGACACCCCCGGCCCCAAGGCCAAGGTCCGCAACTGGATCTACACCGGCGCCTTCGTGGTGGTCCTCGCACTGGTCCTGTGGTGGGTGCTGTCCCTCATGGCCGAGCAGAACCAGCTCGACGCCGACAAGTGGACCCCGTTCCTCACGGACAGCCAGATCTGGACGACGTTCCTGCTGCCCGGCCTCGGTGAGACCCTCAAGGCCGGTCTGATCGCCATGGTGATCGCGCTGCCGCTGGGCGCGCTCCTCGGCATCGCCCGGCTCTCCGACCACGCGTGGGTGCGCGTGCCGGTCGGCGCGGTCGTGGAGTTCTTCCGCGCCATCCCGGTGCTGATGCTGATGATCTTCAGCTCCGCCCTGTACGTGATGCTCGGCACCGTCAGCTCGGACCTGCGACCGCTGTACGCGGTGGTCACCGGCCTCGTCCTGTACAACGCCTCGGTCATCGCCGAGATCGTCCGGGCCGGCATCCTGACGCTGCCGCGCGGCCAGACCGACGCGGCCAAGGCGATCGGCATGCGCAAGGGCCAGACCATGGTCTACGTGCTGGTCCCGCAGGCCGTCACGGCGATGCTGCCCGCGCTCGTCAGCCAGCTCGTGGTCATCCTCAAGGACACCGCGCTCGGCGGCGCCGTCCTCGGCTTCGCCGACCTGATGTCGATGAACCGGCAGATCTCCGCCAACTACAGCAACACCATCGCGACCATGGTCGTGATCGCCCTGATCTACATCGCGGTGAACTTCGCCCTGACGGGCCTGGCCTCCTTCATGGAGAAGCGCCTGCGGCAGTCGAAGAAGGGCACCGGCGCCGTCGTCGAGGGCGACGTGGCCGAGGTCGACGCGGGCGGCGCGGCCGGCGTGGGCAAGGCTCCCTGACACCCGGTCAGTACACTGGCGTGGCACATGTGGTGCGGCGGATCTCATCCGTCGCACCACACGCATGCCCGGGTCCTGCGTCACTTGACGCAGGCACCTCCAGTGGGTTGCATACGTTCTGTGATCACATACCGGACATCGGGAGCCGCCTCGTGGACCCGGTGATCGTCGTCGGCGCGGGGCCCGTCGGACTGTCCCTGTCCCTCGCCCTGGCCGGCCAGGGCGTGCCCTCGGTCGTGCTCGACGAGGGCCCCGGCAAGGATCTCCCCCGACCGGCCCGCACCGTCGTCCTGCACTCCGACACCGCCGCCATGGCCGAGCGGCTGGGCTGTACGACGCTGCGCGACGAGGGCGCGTACTACGCGGCCTGGCGCACCATGCGGCGCAACCGCGACAGCGGCCGCATCACCTTCGAGGACGATCCGGATCCGGCCCCCCTGCACGTGCCGCAGCACGCCCTCACCCGCGGGCTGCGCGCAGCCGCCGCGGCCCATCCGCTGGTCCAGCTCGTCGCCGAGAGCAAATTGGACACCCTGGAGCAGGACGACCGCGGGGTCACCGCCCACACCCGGGGCGCGGAAACCACCTGGTGGCGCGGGAGTTTCCTGGTCGGCTGCGACGGGGCCCGCTCCACCGTGCGCAAGCTCCTCGGCATCCGCTTCCCAGGGCGCACCGCCGTCGAACGGCACGCAGTGGCCGCACTGCGCACCGAGCTCCCCTGGCCCGGCGAGGCCCTGCTGCACCGCGACCCGCCGCAGGAGACCACCGCCCGGCCGCTGGCCGACGGGGTGTGGCGGCTGGACTGGCTGCTGCCCGCCCGCGGCGAACTCGTCACCCCCGACGCGCTGGTGACCCTGATCCGCGACACCATGGGCGCCTGGTGCGGGGGTACCACGCCCGCCTACGACCTCCTCGACACCGGCGTCCACACCCTGCACCACCGGCTCGCCCGCACCTGGCGCGACCGCCGCGCCTTCCTCGCCGGGGACGCCGCCCACCTGCTGGGCGCGCTCGGCACCCAGGGCGTCGAGGAAGGGCTCCGGGACGCCGAGAACCTGGCCTGGAAGCTGTCCCTCGCCTGGCACCAGGGGGCCTCCGAGGCCCTGCTCGACAGCTACGAGGACGAGCGGCGCACCGCGGTCGCGGCCCGGCTGCGCGCCGCCGACCAGGCGATGCCCGCCGTGCGCGGCGGGGGCGGGCTGCGGACCCTGCTGCCCGGCTCGGCCCGCGCCGAGGCCCTGCTCACCGACAGCCACCTGGGCCGCGGGGCGCTGGGCGCGCAGCCCTCGTACGCCCCGCCCGTCGCCGTACGGGAGGTGCCGACGGCGACCGAGCCGGGCGGAGCCGTCGCGAACGTCCCCGTGTCCGCCCCCGACGGGTCCACCGTGCCACTGCGGGACCTGCTGGGCCGGGGCCGCCTGCTGGTGGTGCTGGTCGCCCCCGGCACCGGGGTCTGGGACCGGCGGCACTGGCTCGGCGCCGGACTGATGCCGCGGCTGGCGGCGGCCGTGGCCGCCCTGCCGGTCCGCGCGGAGCTGCTCGTCGCGGACGACTACCCCGGGGCCGCTGCGCACACCGTCCTGCTGGTCCGGCCGGACGGGCACCTGGCGGCCACCTTCGCGGGGGTGGCACCGGCGGAACTGTACGAGGCCGCGGACGCCGTCCGCATGGGCGAACCGACCCGTACGTCCCCCTCGGCGTCGGCCCCCACCGCCGTCATCGATTGACCGCTGCTCGCTCCGCGTGCTTGACTCCACGTCATGACCGGCAGCGACGTGCGCCTGTGGCGGAGGGTCCACATGGACCTGGTCCGCTACGCGGGCTGCGTGTGTCGCCGTTCCTGCTGATTCGCCTCCTTCCCCGCGCCCCCTCGGCGCGCCCATGCCGCGAACCCAGGACGGTCACTCCCGCCATGTCTGCCTCCGCAGCCGTGCCCACGCACGCCCACACCCAGGCCCCCACCCAAGCCCTCACGCCCGCCGTAACAGCCGCCGAACTCCTCGACTTCGCCCTGCGCACGGCGGCCGACCCGGCCGTCATCGCCTCCCTGCCCCTCGACCCGACGGACCGCACCTGGATCCGGCTGGACGGGCCGGCCGGCAGCGAGGCCTGGGTCATCGGCTGGCCGCCGGGGACCGGCACCGGCTGGCACGACCACGCCGAGTCGCGCGGTGCCTTCGCCACCGCGCGGGGCCGCCTCACCGAGAACTCGCTGGCCGCCCGGATCCCCTCGGAAGGCTGGCGCAGCCTGGAACTCGCACCCGGCGTGGACCGCAGCCGGAGCCTGGGACCGGGCACCGGCCGGGCCTTCGGGGAACACCACGTGCACGAGGTCCTCAACGCCTCCCCCGACGAGTCGGCGATCTCGGTCCACGCGTACTACCCTCCCCTCCCCCTGATCCGCCGCTACAGCCGCACGGGAAGCACCCTGACCCTGGACCGGATCGAGCGCCCGGAGGACTGGCATTGAAACCTCCCCTCCCTGAAGGAAGGGGATTCCTAGCTCACTTCGCCTGGCCCCTAGCAGGGGGCAGGGCTTACAAGATCAGCGCTAGCCGGGTTGAGACCAGCCCGGACGAGCATCACGCGGGCGGAGTTCTTGTCCCTGGGGGACACCGCTCCGCACGCGGTGCACGTATATGTTCTCTCGGAAAGAGGCAGTGCGTGCTTGGCTCTCGCTCCGCACTGTGCGCAGTCCATGGTGGTGTGCGCGGGGTGGACAAGGTGGACGGTCCGTCCGTGCTTGCGGCCCTGCTCGATCAGGGCCGTCTTGACGGCGCCGATCGCCGCGTCGGCTGCCTTGCGAGCCATGGTGGTCTTGGCCAGGAACTTGGGCCGGAAGTCTTCGACCGCGATGTGGTCGAAGTCGCGGGCGACGGTGCGGGCCCACTTGCGGCCGGTGTCCTGCCGCTGGCGGGCGATCTTCTTCGAGATCTTCGCCGCAGCCTTGCGGGCCTTTCGGTACCCGGCAGTGTCGGGCCGGTTCCTCGGCGTCTTGCGCCGGGCCATCATCCGCTGGTACCGGGCCAGCCTCGAAGCAGCCGTCCTGCCGTGCTCAGCGTGGGGGAGGTCGTGAGTGTCGGAGGTGGTGGTGGCGGTCTCCTTCACGCCCCAGTCCACACCGATCACTCGCCCTGTTGCGGGCATCTGCACGGTTTCGGTGGTCACGACGAACGAGGCGTACCAGTGCCCGAGGCCGTCCCGGTACACACGCACCGACGTGGCATCGGACGGAAGATCCCGCGACCACACCACAGTCAGCACGATCCCGCCGGCCAGGTGCAGGCGCCCGTTCTTGAGAGAGAACCCGCGGCGCGTGTAGTTCAGGCTCGGCGCCGCCTCGCGCTTGCGCTTGATCTTCGGCATTCCGGCCCGCTGCCGCATGGGCAGCTTCGCCTTGATGTCCTTCAGCGCCTTGGCGCGGACTTGGCGAAGTCCCGGATGATCTGCTGCTGCGGAACGCTCGCGCCTTCCCGCAGCCAGGCCATCGTCTGCCGGGCCTCGGTCAGCATCTTGTCGAGCTGTGCCGGACCGCACGTGGTCTTCTGCTCGGCGTCCTTGTTGAGGCGGTGGACCTTGCGGGACACCGCCACGCACTCGTTCCACACCCAACGACACCGCGCCCACTCCGCATCCAGCCGGGCGAGCGCGGTGGACGACGGGCGCAACCGGAAAGTGCAGCGGGCGTGCCCGTCCACCGTCTCGGCCATCGCTGTCGTCGTCACGGTCCCGAACCTAACAGTCCCCACTGACAACGGAAGAGAATGCAGGTCAGAACAGATGCGCAGAGAACTCCGCCGCTTCGCGGCTCCGCTCCAAGGACCCATTCCTCCCCGGCCTGAAGGCCGCGGCTTCCTGGGAGAAATCCGGTGAGCGACACCCCCATCGGCATCGACGCCCTACTGCACCGAATCCGCTCCACGTACACCCGCGTCGCTCCGGAGGAGGCGCATGCGGCGTTCCTCGACGGCGCCCTCCTGGTGGACATCCGCTACCAGGCGCTGCGCGAGCGGGACGGGCTGGTCCCGGGCGCGCTGGTGATCGAGCGCAACGAACTGGAGTGGCGGCTCGACCCGCAGGGCTCCCACCGCATCCCCAAAGCCGCCTCGCACGACCTGCGGGTGATCGTGTTCTGCAACGAGGGCTACGCCTCGTCCCTCGCGGTGGCCTCCCTCCACACACTGGGCCTACGCCACGCCACGGACCTCACCGGCGGCTTCCAGTCCTGGAAATCCACAGGCCTCCCCACCACCCCACCCGCCCACCTCTGAGGCGCGCCCCGAAGCGGGGCCGCCCCCAGGGGACCGGCAGCCGCCCCACCCCGCCCCCGCAATCCAGCCCCGCCCACCTCTGAGCCCGCACCATCCAGCCCCGTCGGCGTTTAAGGCGCGGGGTCTGGGGCGGCGCCCCAGGGAACGGTGGAAGGGCGGGGAGGGGCAGGCTCCGCGCAGCGGGACCCCACCGCGGCCCGGCTGCGGCAGCGGCCTGGGGGGAGCCGCCCGCGGCCGGGGCCGGGGCCGGGGCCGGGAGCAGCGC
>NZ_JBHWJJ010000109.1:0-29248 GCF_042732005.1 Streptomyces sp. NPDC059851
CCTCCAGTATTTCGTAGAGCGTGCGGCGCCGGCCCGGGACCCCGCCGGAGCGGGATCCCGGGCCGGACGGGGACGTCCGGTCGGCGCCGGACGGGGACGTCCGGGCGGCCCTGCGCGGGGCCCGGCCGGTCAGGCGGCCGCGCTGACGGGTGCCGTCTGCGCCGGGGAGAGCGCGAGCTCCAGCACCTGGCGCACGTCCGTCACCGGGTGCACCTCCAGTCGCTCCAACACCTCGGTCGGGACGTCGTCCAGGTCGGCTTCGTTCCGCTTCGGGATGATGACGGTGGTCAGGCCGGCCCGGTGCGCCGCGAGGAGCTTCTGCTTGACCCCGCCGATCGGCAGCACCCGTCCGGTGAGGGAGACTTCGCCGGTCATCGCCACGTCCGTGCGGACCTGACGGCCCGAGAGCAGCGAGGCCAGCGCGGTCGTCATCGTGATGCCGGCGCTCGGCCCGTCCTTGGGGACGGCCCCCGCCGGGAAGTGGATGTGCACGCCCCGGTCCTTCAGGTCGGCGACCGGGAGCTCCAGCTCCGCGCCGTGCGAGCGCAGGAAGCTCAGCGCGATCTGCGCCGACTCCTTCATGACGTCGCCCAGCTGGCCCGTCAGGGTGAGCCCCGCGGCGCCGGTCTCCGGGTCGGCGAGGGAGGCCTCGACGAAGAGCACGTCGCCGCCGGCGCCGGTCACCGCGAGGCCGGTGGCGACCCCGGGGACTGCCGTGCGCCGCTCGGCCGGGTCCTGCGCGGACTCCGGCACGTGGTGCGGCCGCCCGATGAGCGCCCGCAGGTCGTCGGCGCCGATGCGCAGCGGCAGTTCGCGCTCGCCCAGTTCGTGCTGTGCGGCGACCTTGCGCAGGAGCCGGGCGAGGGAGCGCTCCAGGGTGCGCACTCCCGCCTCGCGGGTGTACTCCCCCGCCAGCTTGCGCAGGGCGTCCTCCTCCAGGACCACCTCGTCGGCGCCCAGGCCGGCGCGCTCCAACTGGCGCGGCAGCAGGTGGTCGCGGGCGATGACGACCTTCTCGTCCTCCGTGTACCCGTCGAGGCGGACGAGCTCCATCCGGTCGGCGAGCGCCTCGGGGATGGCCTCCAGCACGTTCGCGGTGGCCAGGAAGACGACGTCGCTCAGGTCGAGCTCCACCTCCAGGTAGTGGTCGCGGAAGGTGTGGTTCTGCGCCGGGTCGAGGACCTCCAGCAGGGCGGCGGCCGGGTCCCCGCGGAAGTCGGAGCCGACCTTGTCGATCTCGTCGAGGAGCACGACCGGGTTCATGGATCCGGCTTCCTTGATGGCGCGGACGATGCGGCCGGGCAGCGCGCCGACGTAGGTGCGCCGGTGGCCGCGGATCTCGGCCTCGTCCCGTACGCCGCCGAGCGCGACGCGGACGAACGTGCGGCCCATGGCGTGCGCGACCGACTCGCCGAGGGAGGTCTTGCCGACGCCGGGCGGGCCGACGAGGGCGAGGACGGCCCCGCCGCGGCGGCCGCCGATGACGCCCATGCCGCGGTCGGTGCGGCGCTTGCGGACGGCGAGGTACTCGGTGATGCGGTCCTTGACGTCGTCCAGCCCGGCGTGTTCGGCGTCGAGGACGGCGCGGGCGCCGGTGATGTCGTAGGCGTCCTCGGTGCGCTCGTTCCAGGGCAGTTCGAGGACGGTGTCGAGCCAGGTGCGGATCCAGGAGCCTTCCGGGGACTGGTCGCTGGACCGCTCCAGCTTGTCGACTTCCTTGAGCGCGGCCTCCCGCACCCCCTCGGGGAGGTCGGCGGCCTCGACGCGGGCCCGGTAGTCGTCGGAGGCCTCGCCCTCCTTGTCTCCGTTCAGTTCGCGCAGTTCCTTGCGGACGGCTTCCAGCTGACGCCGCAGCAGGAACTCGCGCTGCTGCTTGTCGACACCGTCCTGGACGTCTTTGGCGATGGACTCGGCGACGTCCTGCTCGGCGAGGTGGTCGCGCAGCCAGGTGATGGCCAGCTTGAGGCGGGCGACGGGGTCGGCGGTCTCCAGCAGTTCGACCTTCTGGGCCACGGTCAGGAAGGGCGAGTAGCCGGAGTTGTCGGCGAGGGCGGAGACCCCCTCGATCTGCTGGATGCGGTCGACGACCTGCCAGGCGCCGCGTTTCTTGAGCCAACTGGTGGCGAGGGCCTTGTACTCCTTGACGAGTTCGGTGACGGATCCGGGCAGCGGGTCGGCGAGCCGCTCGTCGACGCTCTCGCCCTCGACCCAGAGCGCTGCGCCGGGACCGGTGGTCCCGGCCCCGATGCGGACGCGGCCGATGCCGCGGATGAGCGCGCCGGGATCGCCGTCGGAGAGCCGGCCCACCTGCTCGACGGTCCCCAGCACACCGGTGCCGGCGTACTTCCCGTCGACGCGCGGTACGAGCAGCACCCGGGGCTTCCCGCTGCGGACCGCGGCCTGGGCGGCCTCGACCGCGCCGCGCACTTCGGCGTCGGTCAGGTCCAGGGGGACGACCATGCCGGGCAGCACGACCTCGTCGTCGAGCGGCAGCACGGGCAGGGTGAGCTTTACGGACGTCGAAGCCATGATCTTCCCTCCGGCAGTGAAGTTGAGCTATGCCGACTCAATGCATGTGCGCCTCCTGGTGTTCCCCAACTCCCGTTCGCCTCCGGCGAACACACCTCAGGGGTCCACCGCCGACCCGGGCGGCCGGTGCACGGGGAGGGGAGGGACGCCGGACGTGGCGCGCGCCCGACCGGCGATGTCGGTGCCGCGGTCTAGCGTGCGGGCATGAGCATGATCGGGGAGTACGTACGGCTCGGGCCCGCCGACTTCGAGCGGGCCCTGCGCGAGCCGGAGTGGGCGCAGGACTTCGTGGCCGCGCTGTTCGACGCGGAGCGCGACGTGCCGCCGGTGCCGTCCCGGGCGCGCTGCCACAGCACCGACAAGACGTGGCACGCGCTCTCCTTCCTCCTGGCCCGCACCGGTTTCCCCGTCGACGTGGTCCACGGGGACGAGGAGGTACCGGACGCGGGGGACTGGGGCTGCGCGCCGCCGCGCTACCTCACCCCCGAACGTGTCGCCGCCGCGGCCGACGCCATGGCGGGCACACCGCACCCGGCCCTCCTCGACGGCGTCACCCCGCGGGACCTGGCGGCGGCGGAGGTCTACCCGGTCGTTGTGTGGGAGCGCGGCGAGTCGCTGGAGTGGGTGACCGATCACTACCGGCACCTCGCCCGGTTCTTCCGGGCCGCCGCCCGTGACGGGGACGCCGTGCTCATGTGGATCGCCTGAGTCCGCCGTCGGGGCGCGCTACACCGCGGAGATGCGGATGTCGCCGGAGGAGGTGCGGGCGGCGAGGCGGGCGGGGGCGGCCGGGTCCGAGGACACGGAGACGTCCCTGCGGCCCGAGTCGGTGCGCGCCTCGACCCGGTACGGGGCCGCGGGCAGGCGCAGGGTGACGTCGCCCGAGCCGGTCTCGGCCGACACCGAGCCGGGCCCCTTCGCGAACTCCATTCGGACGTCGCCCGAGGAGGCGACGGCGTCGGCGCTCGTGCCGGTCAGACCGGTCGCGGTGACCGAGCCCGAGGTGGTGCGGACCCGCAGCGGGCCGGTGACGCCCTCGGCCCGCACGTCGCCGGACGAGGACGTGAGGTCGGCGGCGGCCACTCCGGTGACGGTGATGCGGCCGCTGCTCCGGGCCAGCTTCACCGTCGCCGTGGCCGGAACCTCCAGCCGCCAGGCGGTGGAGCAGGTGACCGAGCAGCCGTCGGTGAGGACGAGGCGGCCCTGCGACAGCTGGCGACCGGGCACCGGTTCCGCGCCGCGGTAGCGGACGGTGCGGTGGATGCGGACTCCGGGGCCGGTGCCCGGGACCACCTCCACGGAGCCGCTCCGGGCTTCCGGCACCTCCACCGCGGTGACCGCCTCGGTGACTTCGGCGTCGTCCGAAAGGATCGTCAGCCGCTCTTCGAACGCGCACGCGGACAGGAGCAGGGCGCCGGCCGCGGCGGCGAGCGCCGCGCGGACGGACCGGAACGGAATGCGGTGGTGGGCCATGCCCAGACTCTGCCGGGAAGGCCCTCGCGAGCCGATGGTGCCGGTACCCGGATCCGTGGTGGGGATATCCCCCGGGCGGAGGCCACCTCGGCGCGCCGGGTCCCCCACACCTCCTGCGCGGTCCCGGCGGTACCGGTACCGGACCGGCCGGCGCCCGCGGGGTCGACGTCGAAGTCGCCGTTCGGGTCCGCCGCCCGGGGCGAACGGGCCGGCGCCCCGCGCCCGGCCGGGGCTTACCGGAACCAGCGCCGTTCCACGTCGGCAGGTGCCGGACAGCGTCACGCCGGGGCGTCACCCGGGAGCGGATCCGCCCCCCGGCCCGTGACGGCGGGCAGCTCCGGACGCATGGCCCAGTCCGTCCACGAGCCGTCGTACACCGCGAGGGTGTCGGACGGGTACCCGGCGAGCACGGCCCCGAGTGCGAGGACGCAGGCCGTCACCCCGGACCCGCAGCTGAAGTACAGCCGCTCCCGACTCCCCGTCAACGCCCGGAAGGCGTGGTGCAGTTCCCCGGCGGGCCGCATCAGCCCGTCCTCTCCCAGGAGCTCACCGAACGGCAGGTTGACCGCGCCCGGCATGTGGCCCCCGCGCAGCCCCGGCCGCGGCTCGGGGGCGGTGCCGGCGAAGCGCTCCCGCGTCCGGGCGTCGAGCACGGCCGCGGCCGGGTCGGCCAGGGCCGCGGCGACGGCGCCGCTGTCCACGAGGAGCCCGGCGCGGGGGCGGGCCGTGAAGGAGCCGCGGGGGCCCTCGTAAGCGGGTCCGGTCTCCTCGACGGGCAGTCCGGCGGCGGTCCAGGCCGGAAGTCCGCCGTCGAGGACGGCCGCCCGGTCGAAGCCCATGGCGCGCAACATCCACCAGGCGCGGGCGCTGGAGTAGATGCCGGCCCCGTCGTAGACGACGACGGTGCTGGTGTCGTCGATCCCGAGGCCCCGTACGGCCTCGGTGAAGGCGGCCGGGCCGGGCATGGTGTGCGGGGCGGGGGCGTCGTGGTCGGAGAGGGCGCCGTCGAGGTCGAAGGGGCGGGCGTCCGGGATCCGCCGGGCGGCGGCGCGGTGGGCGCCGACGGAGGCGTCGAGCACGACCAGGCCGGGCGTGCCGAGGCGGGCGGCCAGCCAGTCCGCCCCGACGAGGGGCCCGGCCGGAAGCGGGGCCGGGGCCGTGCCCGCACCTCGCGCCGGCACCCTGCCCGTACCCGTACCCGTACCCGTCACCGCGCCCGCGGCCGGGGCACCGCCCGCGTCGGCGTGCGTGGCGGCGTGCGTCTTCGTGTTCCCGTTCATGCGGTGCGTCCCCCGGGGTCTCGTGCAACCTGACGGCACCCATCCTGCCCGGCCTCCTCAGGGGCATCCGCCGGGACGGGCCCAGACCGCGATCCGCGCCCCGTGCACCTCGTCCACGGAGCACAGGTCGAAGTGCGCGACCAGCGTCTGCCGTTTGACGGCCTCCCGCGGGTACCGGTCGAGCGGCTGACCCGCCGGGTCCATCAGGGCGATCACCCGCGGGGCGTCGTCCACGAGCCGGGCCCGGATCTCCGCCGGGGGCAGCTCGGTCCCCCACAGGCTCGCCGAGGCCGCCGGGGAGCGGTCCAGGGCCAGGTCCCACAGCCCCCGGTGCAGCGCGGGCGAGGACAGCAGCCACTCGCGCCGCCTCGCCGGCAGGAACAGCACCGCGTCCCCGGGCCGGGCCCGCTCCCGGACCGCGGCGGCCACCGCGAGGGCGTCGTCCTTGCGGCTGTCGGGGGTGCGCAGCCACACCGACCACCACGCGAAGGGCACCAGCACGGCGGCCACCAGCAGCCACGGCACCGCCCTGCGCCACCGCCGCACGGCCGCGAGCCGGGCTCCGGCCGCCAGGGCGAGCCCGGCCAGCGCGTAGAGCACGTACCGGTCGACGTACAGCGGGTGCACCAGCGAGACGGCGATCAGCAGCCCGGGCGGCAGCAGCGCGAGCGGCACGGCGACCCGCACCAGCTCCCGCGGCACCGCGTTGCCCCGCGTCAGCAGCCACATCGCGGCCGCGACCGCCCCGTACGCCGCCCAGTCCCCCCAGCCGGGCCGACCCAGCCAGCCCAGCTGCTGCCCGACCTGCCGGACGCCGAGCCAGGCCAGCGGCAGCAACAGGACGAGGACGGTGGCCGCGCTGCGCCGCCAGCCGGGCGAGCGGCGGGCGGTGAGGGCGTGGGCGAGCAGCGCGAGCACGGCGAACTCGTGCAGCCAGCAGCCGAGGAGCAGCACCGCGGCGTACGCGGTCCACCGCTCGCACAGCATCAGGTAGGTCGCCCACGCCACGGCCGCCGCGACGAGGGCGTACGAGCGTCCCTCCTGGGCGTACGCCTGCACCGGCGGCAGCACGGCGTACACGACGCCGGCCAGCAGCCCGGCCCGCTCACCCGCGAGCCGGCGGCCGACCGCGGCCACCCCGGCGGCGGCGAGGGCGGTGGCGGCGACGGACGGCAGCCGCAGCACCCACAGCCCGGTGGTCGACGCGTCCTGCCCCACGGCCGACACGGCCGCGCCCGCCCCTGCGCCTGCGCCCGGGAGGGCGTCGGCGGCCAGGAAGACGCCGTGCATCAGCAGGTAGTACAGCCCGTGCACCGCGTCCACCTGCTCGAACAGCTCGGCCAGGCCGCCGAGCGGGCGGTGCGCCACCTGCCAGGTCACGGACTCGTCGCGCCACATGCTGCCGCCCCGACCCAGACCCCACAGGCCGAGGAGGAGGGCGAGGAGCGGCGGCAGCCCTCGCCGGGCGGCGGTGCGGATGTCGTCCTCCGGGTGCTTTCCGTACGGGCGGGGCGGACTCCATACTCGGGGTCGACCCGAAATCCTGCGGAGGTGGGGTGTGCGCACGGTACGAGCGGTGGCGGCGGTGCTGCTGGGTGCGGTGGCCCTGATCGGGTGCGGTGCGGGCGGTGGGGAGTCGCCCGAGCCCAGCTCCCGGGCCGACTCGGCGCAGCCGGGCACGGCGGGCACGGCGGCCGCGTCGAACGCCCCGAGCCCGGCGGGCCCGGCGCCCAGCGGCCCGGGCGTCCCCGCGACGCCGACCCCGACGGCCCCCTCCGCCGCCTCCCCCGGCCCGTCCTCCGCGGCCGGGCGCCTGGTCACGGTCACCCGCAGCGGCGGTTTCGCCGGGCTGACGACGAGCGTGCTGGTCAAGGGCGACGGCTCGTGGATCCGGCTGGACGGCAAGGCGCGGCAGATCGGCTCGGGGAAGCTGTCGCCGGACGGGCTCGGGGAGCTGCGCGCCGCGCTCGCAGCGGCGGACTTCCCCCGTCTGCCGCGGATCGCGATGGGCGGCCCGACGATCTACGACGGCTTCCAGTACGCCTTCGTGCACGACGGTTATGAGGTCGCCACCAAGGACGGGTCGGTCCCGCCGGGCCTGGCGGACGTCCTGTCGGCGCTGCCCTCCTTCGAGCCCCGCTGACCCCCGGTCCCCCCGGTCCCCCCGGTCCCCGCTGACCCGGCCACTGCCGTCCGCCACTGCCGTTCCGCGGGCGGGTGCCGCGGGTCCCCGACCGTCCCGCGACCCGCCCCCGGCCGAGCCTCCGGGCCGGGCTGCGGGCGGGCTCCGCGAGACCCGGCATGGCCGCCCATATCCCCATTCCGACCGCAATCGGAACCAAGGCCTCCGTCGGTTTCGCTGTCCGAACCCCGCATAGCCGCAGGCCGGTGGCTCCTCTACGCTGCACCCCATCACGCGGATCTCCAGGGGCGGGACATGGAACAGACACACACCACCCACACCGGCGGCGCCGCGGCCACCCCCGGCGCTCAGCGGCGCGTGCTCGTGGTCGAGGACGACCGCACCATCGCCGACGCCATCACGGCCCGGCTGCGCGCGGAGGGCTTCCAGGTGCAGGCCGCCCACGACGGGCCGGCGGCGGTGGCGGCGGCCGAGACCTGGCAGCCCGAGCTGCTGGTGCTCGATGTGATGCTGCCGGGCTTCGACGGCCTGGAGGTGTGCCGCCGGGTCCAGGCGCAGCGGCCGGTGCCGGTGCTGATGCTCACGGCGCGCGACGACGAGACCGACATGCTGGTCGGGCTCGGGGTCGGGGCGGACGACTACATGACCAAGCCGTTCTCGATGCGCGAGCTGGCGGCCCGCGTCCACGTCCTGCTGCGTCGGGTGGAGCGCGCCACACTGGCCGCGACCGCACCGCGCGGGGCCACCCTGCGGCTGGGTGACCTGGAGATCGACCACGCGCAGCGCCGGGTCCGGGTGCAGGCGGAGGACGTCCACCTGACCCCGACCGAGTTCGACCTGCTCGTCTGCCTGGCCGGGACCCCGCGGGCGGTCCTGTCCCGCGAGCAGCTGCTGGCCGAGGTGTGGGACTGGGCCGACGCCTCCGGCACCCGTACCGTCGACAGCCACATCAAGGCGCTGCGCCGGAAGATCGGGGCCGAGCGCATCCGTACGGTCCACGGGGTCGGGTACGCCCTGGAGACCCCGGCGCAGGCGTGAGCGGCGGACGCCCTGGTAGGGGGCGCGGCGTCAGCCGCTCCGGTGGAGCCGATGCTGGCAGCGGGGGGCTCCGCCCCTTCTCACCGTTCTCGATCAAGACCAAGCTGGGCACGCTGGTCGTGGTCTCGGTGTTCATCACCACCGGACTGCTGCTGGTGGCGCTGCGCACCGACACCGAGCTCCGCTTCATCACGGTGTTCTCGGTGATCGCGTCGATGCTGATCACCCAGTTCGTGGCGCACAGCCTGACGGCCCCGCTGGACGACATGACGCGGGTGGCCCGGGCGATCTCCCACGGTGACTTCACCCGCCGGGTCCGGGGGGCCGGCCGCCGTGACGAGCTCGGCGACCTGGCGTCCACGATCAACCTGATGGCGGACGACCTGGAGGCCGTGGACCGGCACCGCCGGGAGCTGGTCGCCAACGTCTCGCACGAGCTGCGCACGCCGATCGCGGCCCTGCGCGCGGTGCTGGAGAACGTGGTCGACGGGGTCTCGGAGGCCGATCCGGAGACCATGCGGACGATGCTGAAGCAGACCGAGCGGCTGGGCCGGCTGGTGGAGACGCTGCTGGACCTGTCCCGGGTGGACAACGGGGTCGTCCCGCTGAAGGCCCGCCGCTTCGAGGTGTGGCCGTACCTGTCGGGGGTGCTCAAGGAGTCCGGCCTGGCAGCCGCGGGCCGGCCCGGGCTGGCCTCGGGCTCCGGCGGCCACACCCGCAACGACGTGCACCTGCACCTGGACGTGTTCCCGTCGGGGCTGACGGCCTACGCGGACGCCGAGCGGCTGCACCAGGTCGTGGCGAACCTGATCGACAACGCGGTCAAGCACAGCCCCGCGCTCGGCCGGGTCACGGTCCGCGCCCGGGCCGGGGAGACCCCCTGCAGCCTGGTGCTGGAAGTCGTGGACGAGGGTCCCGGTATCCCCGAGGCCGAGCGGCACCGGGTCTTCGAGCGGTTCAACCGGGGCAGCGCGAACGGCGGCGACGGGGGCACCGGGCTGGGCCTGGCCATCGCCCGCTGGGCGGTGGAGCTGCACGGCGGCCGGATCCGTGTGGCCGAATCGTCACGCGGCTGCCGCATCCTCGTCACGCTTCCGGGCAGCCCGACGGCGTCGCATTGACGTAGGGTTCGACTGGGAAGGACATGATCTCGGCCACACGTGCACGGGATCCGTCAGGGGTGCGAAGCCAGGGGGTCGCAACCCAGGTACGGCATACCCGAACTCCGTTGGTTTCCCGCCATTCAGAGCGGCGAAACCCGCCGTTCGGTGTGACCTACGTGACGTAAGTCCTGCCCGGTCTGCATCTCCCCGCCGGGGAGGCGTAGCCTTTATTCCCGCTGTCCATACCTTGTGAAGCGGAAGAGGGCGGTTGCCGCCGTGTCGCCACAGTCCCCGAGTAACCCGAGCACCACGACCGAAGCAGCTGAGGGCGGGAAGACCCCTGCCTCAGGCTTCGGCGCCAATGAGTGGCTCGTCGACGAGATCTACCAGCAGTACCTCCAGGACCCGAATTCGGTCGACCGGGCCTGGTGGGACTTCTTCGCCGACTACAAGCCGGGGGGCACGAGCGCTCCCGCCAAGGCCGACGAGCCGGTGAAGACCCCGACGGATGGCGCCTCCGCACAGGCCGCCACCGCCACCACCGAAGCCCCGCAGGTCGCCGACGCCGCCGCCACGGGGGCGGCGGGCGCCGCGCCGACCTCTTCGCCTGTGTCAGCTCCTGCCCCTGCTCCTGCCACTCCCTCTGGTGCCCCTGCTGTGACTGTCACCTCCCAGGCCCCGGCCGCCGCTCCGGCCGCGCCCGCCCCTCAGGCTCCGGCCGCCCCCGTCGCCGCCCAGAAGGCCGCGCCCGCCACCGAGGCCCCCGCGGGCCCCGAGCTGGTGACGCTCCGCGGTCCGGCGGCCGCCGTGGCGAAGAACATGAACGCCTCCCTCGACGTGCCGACGGCCACCTCGGTCCGCGCCGTCCCGGTGAAGCTGCTGTTCGACAACCGGATCGTCATCAACAACCACCTGAAGCGGGCCCGGGGCGGGAAGATCTCCTTCACCCACCTCATCGGCTATGCGATGGTGCAGGCCATCAAGGCCATGCCGTCGATGAACTACTCCTACGCGGAGAAGGACGGCAAGCCGACCCTGGTCAAGCCCGAGCACGTCAACTTCGGCCTGGCGATCGACCTGGTCAAGCCGAACGGTGACCGCCAGCTCGTCGTCGCCGGCATCAAGAAGGCCGAGACCCTCAACTTCTTCGAGTTCTGGCAGGCCTACGAGGACATCGTCCGCCGCGCCCGCGTCGGCAAGCTGACGATGGACGACTTCACGGGCGTCACGGTCTCCCTGACCAACCCGGGCGGCCTGGGCACCGTCCACTCCGTGCCGCGCCTCATGCCCGGCCAGTCGGTCATCATGGGCGTCGGCTCCATGGACTACCCCGCCGAGTTCCAGGGCACCTCGCAGGACACCCTGAACAAGCTGGGCGTCTCCAAGGTCATGACCCTGACCTCGACCTACGACCACCGGGTCATCCAGGGTGCGGCCTCCGGCGAGTTCCTGCGCATCGTCGCGAACCTGCTGCTCGGCGAGGACGGCTTCTACGACCGCGTCTTCGAGTCGCTGCGGATCCCGTACGAGCCGGTCCGCTGGATGCGCGACATCGACGCCAGCCACGACGACGACGTCACCAAGGCCGCCCGCGTCTTCGAGCTGATCCACTCCTACCGGGTCCGCGGCCACGTCATGGCCGACACCGACCCGCTGGAGTACAAGCAGCGCAAGCACCCCGACCTCGACATCACCGAGCACGGTCTCACCCTGTGGGACCTGGAGCGCGAGTTCGCGGTCGGCGGCTTCGCCGGCAAGTCGATGATGAAGCTGCGCGACATCCTCGGCGTGCTGCGCGACTCGTACTGCCGCACCACCGGCGTCGAGTTCATGCACATCCAGGACCCGAAGCAGCGCCGCTGGATCCAGGACCGCATCGAGCGCCCGCACTCCAAGCCGGAGCGCGAGGAGCAGCTGCGCATCCTGCGCCGCCTGAACGCCGCCGAGGCGTTCGAGACGTTCCTGCAGACGAAGTACGTCGGCCAGAAGCGGTTCTCGCTGGAGGGCGGCGAGTCCGTCATCCCGCTGCTCGACGCGGTCATCGACTCCGCGGCCGAGGCCCGCCTCGAAGAGGTCGTCATCGGCATGGCCCACCGCGGCCGCCTCAACGTCCTCGCGAACATCGTCGGCAAGTCGTACGCGCAGATCTTCCGCGAGTTCGAGGGCAACCTCGACCCGAAGTCGATGCACGGCTCCGGCGACGTGAAGTACCACCTGGGCGCCGAAGGCACCTTCACGGGCCTCGACGGCGAGCAGATCAAGGTCTCGCTCGTCGCGAACCCCTCCCACCTGGAGGCCGTCGACCCGGTCCTGGAGGGCGTCGCCCGTGCCAAGCAGGACATCATCAACAAGGGCGGCACGGACTTCACCGTCCTCCCGGTCGCCCTGCACGGTGACGCGGCCTTCGCCGGCCAGGGCGTCGTCGCCGAGACCCTGAACATGTCGCAGCTGCGCGGCTACCGCACCGGCGGCACCGTCCACGTCGTGATCAACAACCAGGTCGGCTTCACCGCCGCCCCGGAGTCCTCGCGTTCCTCGATGTACGCGACCGACGTGGCCCGCATGATCGAGGCGCCGATCTTCCACGTGAACGGCGACGACCCGGAGGCCGTGGTCCGCGTCGCGCGGCTCGCCTTCGAGTTCCGCCAGGCGTTCAACAAGGACGTGGTCATCGACCTCATCTGCTACCGCCGCCGCGGCCACAACGAGTCGGACAACCCGGCCTTCACGCAGCCGCTGATGTACGACCTGATCGACAAGAAGCGCTCGGTGCGCAAGCTGTACACCGAGTCCCTCATCGGTCGCGGCGACATCACCCTGGAAGAGGCCGAGCAGGCGCTGCAGGACTTCCAGGGCCAGCTGGAGAAGGTCTTCGCGGAGGTCCGTGAGGCCTCCACGCAGCCTGCGGACGGCACCCCGGCCGCGGCGGAGCAGGCCGAGTTCCCGGTCGCCGTGAACACCGCCGTGTCCTTCGAGGTGGTCAAGCGGATCGCCGAGTCCCAGGTCAGCATCCCCGAGAGCCACACCGTTCACCCGCGTCTGCTGCCGCAGCTGCAGCGCCGCGCGGCGATGATCGACGACGGCACCATCGACTGGGGCATGGGCGAGACCCTCGCCTTCGGTTCGCTGCTGATGGAGGGCACCCCGGTCCGGCTGTCCGGCCAGGACTCCCGCCGCGGCACCTTCGGTCAGCGCCACGCGGTGCTGATCGACCGCGCGACCGGCGAGGACTACACCCCGCTGCAGCACCTGACGGAAGACCAGGCCCGCTACAACGTCTACGACTCGCTGCTCTCCGAGTACGCGGCGATGGGCTTCGAGTACGGCTACTCGCTGGCCCGTCCGGACGCACTGGTCCTGTGGGAGGCCCAGTTCGGTGACTTCGTCAACGGCGCCCAGACCGTCGTCGACGAGTTCATCTCCTCGGCCGAGCAGAAGTGGGGCCAGACCTCCGGCGTCACCCTGCTGCTGCCGCACGGCTACGAGGGCCAGGGCCCGGACCACAGCTCCGCCCGCCCGGAGCGGTTCCTCCAGCTGTGCGCCCAGAACAACATGACGGTCGCCATGCCGACGCTGCCGTCGAACTACTTCCACCTGCTGCGCTGGCAGGTCCACAACCCGCACCACAAGCCGCTGGTCGTCTTCACCCCGAAGTCGATGCTGCGCCTGAAGGCCGCGGCGTCGAAGGCGGAGGAGTTCACGAGCGGCACGTTCCGCCCGGTCATCGGCGACTCGACGGTCGACGCGAACGCGGTCCGCAAGGTCGTGTTCTGCGCGGGCAAGGTCTACTACGACCTGGAGGCCGAGCGGGAGAAGCGCGGTATCACCGACACCGCCATCATCCGCATCGAGCGCCTGTACCCGCTGCCGGGTGCGGAGCTCCAGGCGGAGATCGCCAAGTACCCGAACGCGGCGAAGTACATCTGGGCCCAGGAGGAGCCGGCGAACCAGGGTGCCTGGCCGTTCATCGCGCTCAACCTGATCGACCACCTCGACCTGGCGGTCGGCGCGGACATCCCGGCCGGCGAGCGCCTGCGCCGCATCTCGCGTCCGCACGGCTCGTCCCCGGCCGTCGGTTCCGCCAAGCGGCACCAGGCCGAGCAGCAGCAGCTGATCAACGAGGTCTTCGAGGCCTAGTCACCACTGCGGTCTGACATGCCGGAGGCCCGGCCCCGTGACGGGGCCGGGCCTTCGGCGTGTGCCGCCGCGCTGCCGGGAGCGGATGCGGAGGGTGCGGGCTCGCCCGGTCAGGGGACAGCTGCCCTGCAGGTGCAGCTGTGTGGGGGGCGAGCGGGCCGACTACTGCCAGCCGAAGTCGTTCTTCGGGGCGGCGGTCACGCTCTGCCAGCCGAAGTCGTTCTTCGGGGCGGCGGTCACGCTCTGCCAGCCGAAGTCGCTCTTCGGGGCGGCGGTCACGCTCTGCCAGCCGAAGTCGTTGGTGCCGAGGTCGACGGCCTGGGCGGTCGAGGAGCCCAGGAGGACGGATCCGGCGGCGAGGACGGTGACCGCGGCGGTCTTGGCGATACGGACGGCGTTCATGTCGGTTGACCTTTCGGCAGACGGGGGAGCTGTGGGACGGATCCGGCCCCGCATCCCGCGGTGACGTGGCGCCGGTGTTGCCTGCCGGGCGGTGTTCCCTGCTGGCGAGAACTACTTTCGTCGCAGGCCAGAGGCGGTGGAAGGGCTTTCCGGTGGACCCAACGGGCCATGTCCCAATGGGGCCAGCAGGGGCACTTCCGCCCTCACCAGTGCCCAGCCGGTCATGCCGGTGTGCTCCCGCAGCAGGCGCCTGCAGACCCCGGCCGCCCGCCCCTCGGCCTCGTGCAGGGACGGCGCCACCAGGAAGAGCCCCAGCACCGGGTGGGGTTCGGCGTACGGATGCGCGGTGACGTGTTCGACGCCTTCGCCGGCCTGCGCGAGGGCGAGTGCGCGGCGGGCCGCGTCGGCCGGGAGGGTGCCGCCGAGGGGCGCCCTGAACTGAGCGTGAATCAGATACATGGTTCTGAGACTGGCAATTTGGGAGCTTCCCAACCAGGGCCGTCGGCTGGCCCCTTGGGGCTCTGGACGGAAGAGGCCAACCGTCCCCTCGGCGCTCCACGCCTAGCCGTGATCGTGCGATGATCAAGAGTGAGGATCACGCATTGGGGGGATGCGCATGTTGACCCTTCTGGGTCTCGACAGAACAACGGAAGCCGTCTACCGCGCGATGCTGGCGCACCCCGGTGACGGCGTGGCGGGACTGTGCACCCGCCTGGACCTGACCGAGGAAGCCGTTCGCTCCGGCCTTGACCAGCTGAGCGAACTGGCCCTGGTCCGGCCCTCGTACGAGGAACCCGGCCGCCTGCGGGCGGTCAGCCCCGAGGTGGGCATGGAGATGCTGCTCGCCCGACAGCAGGCCGAACTCGCCGCACAGCAGCAGCGGATCGAGGCCTCCCGCGCCGCCGCCGCACAGCTCATCTCCGAGTACGCGGACCTGCGGCCGGCGGCCTCCGAGCCCGGCGTCGAGCACTTGGTCGGACTGGACCGGATCCGCGAGCGCCTCACCCTGCTGCACCGCGAGGTCGAGCGCGAGGTGATGGTCTTCGCCCCGGACGGCGAACAGACCCCGGAGAACCTGGAGGCCTCCCGGCCGCTGGACGAGGCCCTGCTGAAGCGGGGGATCCGGATGCGCACGGTCTACCTGGACAGCGTCCGCAACAGCCCGCACACCGTCGCCTACGCGGAATGGCTGGGCCAGCTCGGCCGGCAGGCGCGGACCGTGCCCACCCTGCCGATCCGGATGATCATCACGGACCGGAGCACCGCCGTCATCCCGGTGAACAGCGAGGACACCTCGGCCGGCGCGGTGGTGCTCACCGGGCACGGCACCCTCACCGCCCTCTGCGCACTGTTCGAGAGCGTGTGGGAGGCGGCGAAGCCCTTCGGTGAGAAGGCGCACCGGGACGACGAGAGCGGCCTGACCGACACCGAGTCGACCGCGCTGAAGCTGCTGGCGGACGGGTTCACCGACGAGGCCATCGCCAAGCGGCTGGGGGTCTCGCACCGCACGGCCCGCCGGGTCGCGACGGGCCTGATGGAACGCCTGGGGGCGCGCAGCCGCTTCGAGGCGGGCGTGCGCGCCGTCCGGCAGGGCTGGCTGGCGTAGGCCGGTCCCCGTCCGGAGGCCGCCGCTGCCGGACGGCCGCGGCGGCCCCCAGGGGCGGTCCTTACGACTGGGGCTACGGCTGGGGCTCGAAGTCCCAGTACGGGCGCATCTGCTGGCGGGCCGAGACGGTGTGGACGTGCTGCGGGCCGAGGGTGCGGGTCAGCGCCTTGAGGCCCGCTTCCTCGTGCTTGGCCGCCTCCGTGTCCTCCCGTACCGAGCGCAGGTCCGCGGCCAGGGCGATCTGTGCGCTGAGCGTCATCGGGTGGTCCGGGCCCAGCACCTGCTCGCAGTTGCGCAGCGTCTCGCGGCTGAGGTCCAGAGCGTCCTGGAGGTGCCCGGTGATGTTGCGGTGCCCGGTGGCGTTCAGGGCGCAGCCGAGCGCCCACGGGTGCCGCTCGCCGACCGCGCCCCGCATGCCGACCAGGGCCTGTTCGGCGAGGTTCAGCGCTTCCAGGCGCTCGCCCTGGGCCCGCAGCACCAGGGCGAGGTTGCCGACCGTTCCGATGCTGTACGGGTGGGCGAGGCCCAGCTGCGTCTGGTAGCCCCGCACGACCTCCTCGGAGATCCGCCGGGCCTCACCGATGTCCCCGTACTCGCGCAGGTAGGTGGCGTAGTCGGAGGCGACCATCAGCGTCCAGGGGAACTCGGCGCCGAAGACCCGGGTGGAGCGCTCCAGCACGCTGCGGAGCCGGGCCCCGGCGCCGGGGATGTCCCCGGAGCGGCGCAGGCACATGCCGAGGTTGTGCTCGGCGCGCAGGGTCTGCGGGTGGTTGGGGCCGAGCACCTGGGAGTTGAGCTTGAGGCCCTGCTCCTGCCGGGCGAGGGCCTCGCGGTAGCGTCCCATGAGGCGCAGCCCCATGGCGCAGCCGATCCCGGAGGAGAGGGTGGCGATGTGGCGGACGCGCAGCACGCGTTCGCGGCGGCGCAGGGTGTCGAGGTCGGTCTCGTACGCCTCCTGGTAGCGGCCCAGCAGCCGGAGCACGACGGCGACGTTGTTCTCCGCGTTCAAGGTGGTGGAGTCGTCCTCGCCGAGGAGCTCGCGGTAGCGGGCGAAGGCGTGTTCCAGTAGTTCGCGGGCCTGTTCGAACTTGCCGGTGCCCAGCAGGACGCCCGCGTAGGTGCTGGTGGCGCGCAGGGTCTCCAGGTCGCGGTCGCCGCGTTCGGCGAGGAGCCGGTCGGCGACCGCTTTGGCGAGGGCCTCGGCCCGCTTGAAGTGCCCGAGCATGCGCAGGGCGCCGCCGTAGTGGTAGCTGAGTTCGCGCACCTGGTCGTGGTCGTCGCCGAGCATCGCCCGCCAGACGGTGTCGGTCTGCTCGGCCAGGCGGAGGCAGGTGCGGTACTCGCCGGCGAGGATCAGGTAGCGCAGGCAGTTCAGCAGGAAGTTCTGGATCCGCGGGTTGCTGCTGGTCAGCACGCCGGCGGTCTCCAGGTGCGGGATCAGCTCGGCGAAGCGGGGCCACAGCCGGGAATCGGAGGGCCGGCCGGGGTCGGCGGCGGCGAGGACCTGTCGGACGGCGCGGGCGAGCGGTCCGGCCTCCTCCTCGGAGAGGTTCTCGCGGACGATGCCGTGCACCATGCGGTGGAGCTGTACGGTCTCCAGTCCGCCGCCGCCCTCCTCCACGGACAGGTCGGAGTACTCCAGGCGGACGACGGAGAACTGCACCAGCTTGTTGAGGGCGGCGTTCCACCGGATCTGGTCGTTGATCAGCCCGGCGAGCTGCTCGGGCACGTCGTCGGCGGGGAACTCGCGCAGCAGCCGCAGCGGCACCGGACCGGGCGCGAAGAACACGAACAGGCGGAGCAGGGCGAGGGCGTCGGGGAAGTTCTCACGGACGTTGTTGAGCAGTATCGCGAGGGCGGTGGGGAAGGGCAGCGGGTAGTCGTCGGAGACGGTGACGGCCTCGTGGGAGTCCAGGCGGCGGCGCAGCAGCGCGAGGTAGTCGTCGACCGTCAGCGGGGAGTCGGCGAGCCAGCCGGCGGTCTGGTCGAGGGCGAGCGGGTAGTCCTCCAGGGCCTCGGCGAGCTGGTCGGCCTCCTCGCCGGTGAGCCGGCGGGCCCGGCGGCGGATGAAGGTGACCGACTCGGGCCGGGCGTAGAGCGGGACCTCGACGAGGCTCGTGTGCCGGGAGGCCCACTCGCGGTTGCGGGAGGTGATGATGACGTCGCCGGCACCGGACGGGAGCATATCGGTGAGGTCGTCTGGGTTGTCGCAACCGTCGAAGACCATCAGCCAGCGGTTGTACGGGGAGCCGCGCCGCAGCGCCTCCAGGACGGACCGGATCTGCTCGCCGTAGCTGCCGGCGCCGCGCGGCAGGCCCAGTTCGGGGGCGAGGTCGGCGAGCCGCTCGCGCAGGGTCGGCCGGTCCTCGGCGGGGACCCACCACACGACGTCGTACTCGGAGGCGAAGCGGTAGGCGTACTCGGTGGCGACCTGGGTCTTGCCGACGCCCGACAGGCCCAGCAGGGTGACGGTGGAGGCGCCGGGGGGTGCCTCGCTGAGGGCGGCGCGCAGTTTTCCGATGACGTCGTTGCGGCCGGTGAAGCGGGGGTTGCGGCGCGGGACGCGGCCCCAGATCTCCGGGGGGTCGTTGGGGAAGCGGGGGCCGCGGCGGCCGGTCTCGGTGCCGACCCGGTCGGTGGGCAGGTCCAGGCGGCGCAGGACGCGGTACTCGGCCTCGTACGCGTCCAGGCCCCACAGGTCGGTCTTCTCCAGGACGGCGACCGCGCTGGGCAGCGGGGCGTCGGTGAGGCAGACGGCGGCGAACCGGCCGGGGTGGCTGTCGGTGATCGTGCGCAGTGCGGTGTTCCACTCCCCGTCGGTGTGGGTGCCGGCGGAGAAGTACCGTTCGCTGAGGACGAGGAGGACGCGGCTGCCGCTGCGGGCCAAGTCGTCGAGGGCCTGGGTGAGCCCGCCCTCGGACTTCGGGTCCCAGCGCTGGAGGGCGACGCGGTGGCCGTGCTCCTCCAGCCGGTGGGCGATCCACACGGCCCAGGGCCGGTTGAAGCCGGCGAAGCTGATGAGGAAGCGCTGCGGCCGCGCGGGGGCCGGGTCGCGCTCCTGCCGAATACCGGTGGTCATGCGGCCGTCTCCCTGGAATCCGGGCGGTGGACGGGGATGAAAAGGTACCGCAGCCGACGGTCCGTCAGCCCTGTCCGGCAGGGGCGAGTTCGGGGTGTTCCGCGTACCAGGCGCGGCGGGCCCGGTCGACGGCGCGGCGGGCGGCGGCGTACTGGTCCCCGGGCGGCGGCAGCTCGTCCATGGCTTGCTCGGCCGCGGCCATCGCATCGGTGAACGCGTGTCCGGTCGGAGTCAGTTGGGGGTGGGTGCGGAGTACGGGGAGGACGGCGGCCACCTGGGCGCGGATCCGGGCGTGCTGGGCCCAGGCGCCACGGGCGCCGAAGAGGGCCGCGCGCTGCCAGTAGCCGGCCAGGGCCAGGTGGGCGTAAGCGCCGTGCAGGAGCCCTTCCAGCGGGCGGGGGTCGGTGCGCCAGGGTGCCCAGTGGCGGGGGGTGCCGTCGGCGGTGTGCAGGGTGAGGACGTCGGCGAGGGCGGTGAGCTTGCCGTGCTGGACCTCGTGGACGAGGGTGGCGGCCAGTGCGGGCGGGGCCTGCGTGCGGGCGAGGACGGAGCCGGCGGCCGCGGGCAGGGTGGCGCCGTTCGAACGGGAGCCGCCGGCCAGCGGGACCACGGAGCGCAGCAGCAGGCCCGTCTCGCCCGCGCGGGCGGTGTCGTACCGCTCCAGCAGGGTGAGGGCGCCCGCCCACTGGGTGTCCCAGCGCTTGTGGCCCTTGGGGGTGAGGCGGCGGGCGGCGCGGACGGGCGCGGGGCGGACGTGGCCGAGGGCCCGGTACGGGTCGAGGTCGTCGAGGGCGGTGCGGCCTCCGGGCAGGAGGTGCAGGGGCAGGGTGGCGGGATCGTCGGGGTCCCAGGAGCGTTCGGTGAGGGCGAGCGGCCCGGGCCGGGGCGGGCGCAGCAGACCGAGGGTGGGGAGCGCGAGGCGACCGCCGACGGGCCGCAGGGTGGCCTTGAAGGCGATCCCGGCGCGCAGGGCGGCGGCGACGGCGAGGGCGCCGAGGTGGCCGAGGTCGGCGGCGGGCCCGTGCGGGGCGTGCAGCCGGCGCAGTGTCTCCTCGGCCCAGACGCCGGTGGCCGGGTAGTGCAGGACGTCGCGTACGGCGTCGGGTTCGTGCCGCTCGGCCTCCTCCAGGAGGGCCCAGTGGTCCGCGGCCTCGCCGGACCGCCCGCCGGGGGCGGCGTCGAGCACGGCGCGGAGCAGGACCAGCCGTTTGGAGCGGCGGACGTCGCGGACGAGGCGGGTGCCCTCGGCGGAGGGTTCGGTGGAGGCGAGGGCGCGCAGGACGGGCGGGGTGACGGTGAAGGCGGCGGGGGCGTCGGTCATGAGGCGGCCGCCCGGGGAAGGGCCGCCCGCCGGCCGGGCGCGTGACCGGCGGCAGGGGCGGCGGGAGCTGCGGCCCGGCCGGCGCCCGGAGCGGCCGTGCGGTCGGCGGCCCGGTGGAGGGCGGCGGCGACGTGCCGGATGACGGCCTGGAGGTCGTCGCAGTAGACGGACGGCTGCCGGAAGCCCTCGCCGGCGCGGTAGCGGTGCGGGTAGTGGCCACCGCCGCAGACGGCGACCAGTTCGCAGCCGCGACAGGGGTCGGCGAGGGCCGCCGCCCCGAGCTGGCGGGCGGCCAGCCCCGGGTGGTCGAGGAACTCGTCGAAGCTGTGGGTCGCGAGCGCCATCCCGGTGGCGGCCGCCCCCTCGTACGCGGATTTGAGCGAGTCGGCCTGCTCCAGGGTGCCGTCGGTCTCGATCACGGCGGTGGCGGCGGGGGCGAGGCCGAGGGTCTCGGTGGCGGCGGGCAGTCCGAGCAGCAGGGCGATGATCTCCTCGAACAACCGGATCCGGGTCCGCAGCGCCCCGTCGTGCCACCAGCGTTCGAACACGGCGATCAGCCAGTCCGCGTACGGGGTGGCGCCCGGGCCGCTGCCCGGCGGCGGGGTGCTCCAGTTGGCCAGCGGCAGCAGCAGGCCGATGCTCGGCGGGGCGAAGGCGAGCAGGGATTCGTACGTCCGCACCGGGTCCTGGCCGGGGTCGACCACGCACAGCACGCCGGCGTAGCTCTCGGGGTGCCGGGCGAGCAGCCGCAGCCCGCGGGCGGCCGCCCCGAACCCGGGCCGCCCGGCACGGTCCACGCGGCGCGTGTTGTGCTCGGGCAGTCCCCCGTCGAGGCTGACCCCGACGCGGATCCCGGCGGCGGCGAGGGCGGCGAGCCGGCCGCGGGTGAGCAGGGTGCCGTTGGTCTGGACGGTGGCGGTGACCCTGGTCCGCGGGGAGGCCGTGCGCAGGGCGGCCCGTACGGCATCGACGGGCGCGGCCAGCTCGGCGGGGGCGGTGAGCAGCGGTTCGCCGCCGTGCAGAACGAGGTCGACCCGGTTCAGGCCGTGCGCGGCGGCGTGCTCGGCGATGCGCTCGGCGGCGCGGGCGACGGTCCCGGGGGACATGGCTGCGGGGCGGCCGCGCCAGCTCTGGTCGGCCATCTCGTACACGTAGCAGTAGGTGCAGGCGAGGTTGCAGCGGCTGCGGGTCTTGAAGACGAACTGCCTCACCGGGTGCGGGCGGTGGCCGGCCGCGCGGAGCGCGGGGACGTCGAGCAGGGCATAGGGCCAGGGGGCGTGTGCCCGGTGCGCGGGCAGCGCGGACCCGCTCCTGTCCGTGTGCCCCATAGCCCGCACCTCCTCCCCCGACCGCCTGCCCCGGCGGACGGTCCATCCCTGCCCGGGGTTCGGCCGCCGCTAACGGCGGAAACGGGTCAACTGTGGGTGCTCTGCGTGGCCTTGGGAATGCGGTGCGTGAGCGGCCGCTCAGCTGACGCCCGAGTCGAAGGCGTTGAGGATCTCGGCGGGGTGGGTCACGCGTTCCACCATGGCCTCGATCACCCGGGCCAGCACGGGGTGGTCGATCCCGCGCAGGGCGACCAGGTCGTATCCGGACAGATCGGGGAGGCGGGCCGGGCAGGCGGCGGCCGCCCGTGCCCCGGCGGGCGGGGCCGCCGCGGGGGCCGCCGCGGTGTCGGTGCCTGCGCGTGTCCCCCGTTCCGCGTCGTGCTCCGCATCCGCGTCCGCGTCCGTCTCCGTCTCCGTCTCCGGGTCCGTGTCCCTGTCCGGGCCCCTCTCCGTGTCCGTTTCCGTGCCCACCTGCGTGTCGTCCGGGGTCCTTTCCCCTGCCGTCTGTGCCGCCGCCTCCGTACGCGGTGCCTGATGCCGGATCACCATGGGCTGCTCGTCCCCCTGTTGAGTCGCCGTACCGAATCCGTGTGGTGTCGCGGTGTCCGATGCTCCGCCCGTTTGAACCTGTTCCCGTCCGCAGGCCCTTCACGCCCCGGGGGCCGCTGTCACAGCCCGGCCTCCAGGGTGCGGACCCGGGAGGCCAGTGCGTCCCGGCGGTCCGCGACCGCCTCCCCGAGCCCCCGCCACAGCTCCAGGGCCGACCGGTAGGCGTCGAGCGCGGCCCGGGGACGGGCCAGCCGCTCCAACACCCCGCCCCGCAGCTCCTGGACCCTGGCCGCCAGTTCGACGGCGACCTCCCGGCGCTCCGCACGGTCGGCCTCCAGGGCCGCCCGCCAGGCCCGCCGGTAGGAGTCCGCGGCCCGGTCGAGCCGGTCCAGGGCCCGGGTGTGGGCGTGGATCTCCTGCTGGACGTCCCCGTGCTCCCGCCAGGCGCGCGCCTGCTCCAGCGGGCTGCGGCTGTGCCGGACGGCCAGCTCCAGCAGGTACTCCGCCTCCCGCAGGTCGACGACGTCGCCCTCGTAGCCGTGCCGCAGCCGCAGCCCCTCCGCGAGGCGCACGAGCCGGTGCGCCGAGCGGGCGTCGGACTGCGGGATCGCCGCCCGGCTGTCGCGCAGCACCCGTACGGCCGCCGAGGTGAACCGCCGCCCGCCGGCGGACCGGGCCCGCTCCAGGAGTACGTCGCCCCACTCGGGCAGCAGCTCCGCGTAGGCCTCCGCGTCGCGGGGGATCAGCCGGCGGGCGCGGCCGTACGCGTCGGCCGCGTCCTCCAGCGCCGCCGGGTCCCCGTCGCGCGCGGACCGGGCCCGGTGCACGCGGGCCAGGCACACCAGCGCGGCGAGCCGGAGCTCGGGGTCCCCGCCGGCCTCGGCCAGCGCCCGGGCCAGCTGGCCGGAAGCCTCCTCCAACCGGGCGGGCAGGTAGCGCAGGGCCGCGGCCAGGTCCACCCGTAGCCGCGCGGCCTCCGCCCGCGCCCTGTCCTGCGCCGGCCCGTCGGCCCCGGCGGAGCCCGGGCCCGCCCCGCCGCCCGGCCCGGCCCCGGTGGTGCCGGGCGCGGCCCCCGCCCTCGCGGGGCCGGCTACGCCCGGGGCGGGTCCCGGGACGGGGACCGGCGGTGCGCCCGCTGCTCGGGTACCGGCGGCGGGGCCCGCGCCGCTGTCCCCGTCGGCACCGCCCGGGTCCGCCCCCGGTGGGGCATCGGCCGCTGCTCCGGCGGCCCCGGCCTCCCGGGCCGCCTCCGGCAGCCCCGACGCCAGGTGTCCGGCGGCCTGTACGGCCAGGGCCGTGCGTTCCACCGGGTCGGGGGTGCGGGGCAGCAGGGCCAGCAGCACCCGCCCCAGGGGCGGCCGCAGGGGATCCTCGGCCCCGGCCCGCTGCCCGACACCCTGCCCGGCCAGGGCCTCCAGCACGGCCCGCGCCTGGAGCAGGGGGATCGGGTCGTCGCGCAACTCCCCCAGTCCGACCAGGGCCTGGGCCTGCCGCACCACGCAGTCCTCCCGCAGCCGCGCATCGCCGTCCGGGGCCGCGGCCGCGGCGCCGAACTCCCGCTCGGCGGCGGCAAGCAGCTCCGCGGCCAGCAGCTCCGCCTCGGGCCGCTCGGCCGGCACCGCCAGCGCCCGCTCGTAGAGCACCCGGCCGCGCACCGCCCGGGCCGGTGCGGTGTGGAGCCCGTTGACCGCCTGCTCGGCCTCGGCCAGCAGCTCCGGGTCCCGCTGCCGGGCCCACAGCCGCAGCAGCGCCCCGGCCAGCTCGCACTCGGCCTCGCCCGCCGGGTCGTCGGGGCCCGCCGGGGCGGCCACCGCGCGGCGCAGCACCGCGACGGCCTCGTACAGGCCGCGTTGGGCTCCGGCGCCCCCTTGGCGGTCCTGGGCGGCGAGCCGGTCGCGGGCCGTGCGCACCGCCCAGCCCCGCCCGGGCGGTGGCGCGGCGGGCTCCGGGCCGGCGGCGCCCCGTGCGGGCGGGCCGGGCAGGTACCGGCGTACGACGCGGGCGGAGACCTCGGCGAAGGCCTGCGGGAGCGGCCCGGAGGGGACCCGCCCGTCGACGGCCTCCTCGACCACGGGTTCCCCGGTGAGCTGGGACACGGCGAGCGCCGGGAAGTTGCGCACCCCGCGCCCGAAGTGCGCGAGGACGTACTCCGAGCAGTGCTTGAGGACGAGGGCGGCCTCGTCCCGGCCGAGCGGCCCCAGCAGCACGTCCTGCACGCCGGGGGTGAACTCGTACCACTGGCCGGGGGTCGGGCCGCGCCGCAGCAGCCCGCTGAGCAGCACCTCCGCCAGGTCGGAGGGTTCGGAGTCGGGCAGCATGGTGCGCTGGACGAGCCGCATGACGGGCAGGGTCAGCGGGGCCGCCGCCAGGTAGACGGCGAGCTGTACGGCGCGCGGCGAGGCGGAGGAGTAGAAGCGTCGCACCAGTTCGCGCGGCGGCCGCACGGCCGGCGGCGGCGGAACGGGCGCGGCCGGGTGGTCGGCGAGGACCCGGCCCACCTCGGCCGGTACGGACCCGGTGCCGAACCCGGCGATGAGGCGGGCCCAGGCGCCGAGCGCGCCGGCGTTCGGTGGGAGCACGGGCAGGGTGAGGCCGCCGCGGAGCCGGCCGGGGCGGGCGGGCCGGTCGGGCCGGAACCTGAGCATGCCGGCGGCGCCCTCGACCCGGGTGAGGGTGCCCCGCTCGGTCGGCAGCCAGCTGCGGTTCCACAGCCTCTGCGGCAGCGGCTGGACGATGACGCAGGGCGTGCATTCGGCCCACCGGTGCAGGATCCGCTGGGCCTCGCCCTCGCGCCACAGGGGCCCCGCGCAGTCGGAGACGACCATGGCGAGGGAGCGGCCGCTGGGATCGCGGAGCTGGTCACCGGAGCGCAGCCGGGTGCCGGGGACGGGGGCCTGCCCGAGGGCGGCGCGGCCGTCGGCGAGCCGGTGCAGGTAGTGCACCTGTACGTCACGGAAGGCCCCGAGGCGTTCGCAGACGCCGCGCAGCTCCTCGAACATGTCCTGCCACACGGCCATCGAGGGCGAGGCGTCCATCACCAGCCGGACGGTGGCCTCGCGGCGGCTCTCGGGCCGCAGGACGGGGATGACGAGCCCGAGGGCGCGGGCGCTGGCCTCGGCGGTGGCCGGTTCGTCGAGGACGAGCCGGGTGGGCCGGCCGGGCGGGCGGTGCCGCTGGAGGGAGCGCAGGGAGCGCTGTATCTCCAGGATCCGGGGCAGCGCGGCCGCTCCGGGGACCCGTACGGGCACGCCCGCGCCGCTGGGGAAGGCGGCGGCCTCCTCGGCGGCGGTGCCGCGCAGGCGGGCGGCGTAGAGCCGGACCGGGTCCTCGGGCCCGGGCCAGACCTGCGCGGGCAGGTCCTCGGACGGCGGCTCGTCCTGCCGCGCCGGCCGGCGTACGGGACGGGCGGTACCGGCGGGGGTGGCGCAGGGGCCGGGCGGGCCCATCCGGCCGGCGAGCCAGAGCGCATCGGCGAGTTCCTCGGCGGAGGGGTCGAGTCCGGCGGTGCGCAGCAGGGCGGCGAGGTCGCGGAGCTCGGGGGGTGCCGGAGCGGGCTGCCCGGCGGGGGCGGGCCGTCCGGCGGGGGCGGGAGGGGGCGGCATGGGGGTCACCTCGGGCGGTCGAGGCGCTGGATGAGCAGGTCGGCGAGGTCCTCCCGGGTGGGCGGGGAGGCGTGGTGGGTGAGGTAGATGGCGTTCAGGAGCTGGTCGGCGGCGACGAGTTCGGACTGGGAGCGGCTGAGGAACTCGCGGATCAGGTCGGCTCCGAGCCGGGCGGCGTCCTCACCGAGGTGGGCGCGGACCATGGTGGCGAGGCGTTTCTCGCCGGGCTGTCCGAGTTTGAGCTGGATGCACCGGCGCAGCAGGGCGGCGGGGAAGTCCCGTTCGCCGTTGCTGGTCAGGATGATGAAGGGGAAGGCCCGGCAGCGGACCCGGCCGTCCCGGACGGTGACCTTGGCGCCGTCGTCGGTGAGGACCTGCACCTCGGGCTGGGCGTCGGCGACGCGTTCCAGTTCGGGGAGGGAGAACTCGCCCTCCTCCAGGACGTTGAGGAGGTCGTTGGGCAGGTCGATGTCGCTCTTGTCGAGCTCGTCGATGAGCAGGACGCGGGGCCGCCGGTTCGGCAGCAGGGCGGTGCCGAGCGGTCCGAGCCGGATGTACGTGCCGATTCCGGGGGCGCCCCCGGGGCTGCCGCCGCTCGCGGCGATCTGTACGTCCTGGAGCCGGGCGATGGCGTCGTACCGGTACAGGCCCTCTTGGAGCACGGTCCGGGAGACGACCGGCCAGCGCAGCACGCGGCCGAGTTTGAGTTCGTGGGCGACGGCGTGCGCGAGGGTGGACTTGCCGGTGCCGGGGTATCCGGTCACGAGCAGCGGCCGGCGCAGGTACAGGGCCGCGTTGACGGCCTCCAGCTCCTCGGGCTCGGGCCGGTGGAGCTCGGCGGCCTGCCGGTGCGCGCCGAGCCGGCGGGCGACGTTGCCGTCGCCCGTGGCGGCCGGCGACGGGGGTTCGCCGACGGGCCCGCCGTCGAAGTCCCTCCAGGGCGGCGGGTCGGGCAGGGTGTCGATGCCGTCGTGGGGCTCGCCGACCCCCCGGTAGATGAGCCATTCCTCGTTCACGTCCGTCCCCTCCCGTGTCCCCTCCCGCCCGTCACAGGTCCCCCTGCAGCGGCTCTTCGTCGGGCAGGGCGCGGGCCGGGTCCTCCCAGACGAGGGCCATCCCGTTCGCCCAGTAGGCGTCGGGGTCCGCCCCGTGGGCGCGGGCCCGCAGTGCCTGGAGCCGCACCGGCAGTGGTGCGCCCCGCCCAGCCTCGGTCAGCTCCTCGCGCAGTCCGCGGTGGAACGGCGCGCAGGACTCCCCCGGGTCGGCCGGGGGCCGCCGGGTGACCGCCGCCCCGTAGCCGGCGTCGCGGACCGCGTACAGGGATCCGCGGGTGGGTTCCGCGTCGGCGGCCCGGCAGTGCACCGGCACGGTGTTGTCCGCGAGTCCGTCCAGCCAGGCGGGGGACGGGGTGCGGGGCCTGCCGCGGGCGCAGTCGGCGCGCTCGTCCAGCAGCGGCCCGGCCTGGACGCGGGCCCAGCGGTCGGCCCTGCGGTGGGCGGTGTCGGCGTCGGCGGGGTGGGCCCCGTCCCGTCCGGCGGGGTAGCGCAGGACGACGGGCCGCTGGACACCGAGCGGGGTGCGCCCGGTCAGGATCCAGGTGTCCACCGGCAGGCCGAACAGTTCGGGGGCGACGGCGACTTCGAGGACGGCGGCCGCTTCGTGGGTGTCGCAGCGGCGGAAGGCCTCGGCGAGGGCGTCGCGGACCGCTTCCGGCAGTCCGGCCCGGGTGGCGCGGACCCCGGAGCCGACCGGGGTGACCCGTCCGGGGTGGGCGGGGCCGGCCAGGACGGAGACGCGCCAGTCGTAGACGTCCTCCCAGCCGTGCGCCCAGGCCTCCAGCAGGACGGAGGGCCCCTGCGGCAGGGTGCCGCCGGGCCGTCCCGGGCCGGGGGCGCCGTGCGCGGTGCGGGCGCGGCGTCGGCGCTCCCGTTCGACCAGGCCCTGGTCGCGGCGTTCACCGAGCTCCCGGCGCAGGGGCCGCCACAGCCGTTCGGCGGTGGCCCGGACCCAGTCCCACAGCTCCTCGTCGGCGTCGGGGGCGGGCGGCTCGCGGAAGTCGGCGACGCTGACGTCGGTGGCGTAGCGCAGCATGGCGGCGGCCTCTCCGGCGCCGCCGGGCGGGTCGTGGAGCATGCCGAGGCCGTCGCGCCAGCTCAGCGGGGCGGGCAGGGCCGGGTCGGGCTCCTCGCCGCGGGCCGCCTCGACGAGGGCCCGGACGGCTTCGGAGGACGGGGGCGGCGGTAACTCGGCGAGCAGTCCGCACAGGGTGGTGCGTTCGGCGGGGGTCAGTCGGCCCGCCGCCGTGTGGGGATCGCCGGTGGCGGGGAGTCCGCCGGGGCCGGCGGCGGCGCGGGCGGCGCCGAGGGCGCCGAGTTCGCCGTGCAGGTCGGTCCAGGTGCGGCGGGTGTCGAGGTCGCTGACGTGCTGGTCGTAGTGGTACAGGTCGTGGGCCTGCATCACCCGGCGGTAGAGGCCGACCTGGCCGGTGGCGGCCAGGGGCAGGGTGCGCAGCTGGATGACGGAGACGGCGAGCCCGCCGCCTCCGGTGTGCCGGCGGGCCTTGACGACGCCGACGACCTCGCCGTGGACCAGGTCCACGACGGGCCCTCCGGACATGCCGGGTTCGATCTCGTCGTCGTCGCCGAGGCGCAGGGCGGCCCCGCCGGCCGCGGTCCCCCGCAGCCGGGTGGTGCGGCCGGTGATCTCCGGTGTGCCGAGGTCCTCGGTGCAGCCGAAGTAGGCGACCTCGTCGAGTCGGGGCCGGGCACGGTCGGTGAGGCGTACGCAGGCGTGGGAAACGGGGGCGAGTACGCGGACGAGGGCGAGGTCGGGGAGGTCCCACAGGGCGCGGCGGGCGGGCCGCCGCTCTTCGAGCCGTTCGGGCAGGACGCATTCGACGCGGCCGGTGACGGTCCCGGTGGTGCGGGGGCCGGAGGAGAAGGTGATGCCGAGCTCACGTCCCACGAGACGCACCGCAGCACCCCCTTCGCCGACGACGTGCGCGCAGGTCAGGACCCAGCCGGGCGCGACGAAGAAGCCGCTCCCCCAGGTGGGGCCGGTCCCAGGGGGTGCATACCCGTCGGGGGCGGCGTGGACGCGTACGGTCGCGGCCTGGACGAGGGGTTCGAGGAGTTCGAAGGCACGTGCGGAGCCGCCGGTGCGCGCGTCTGGCATCCCCCGCCCCTCTCAAGATTGAAAAGGCACTCCAGGCTAGCGCCGGGGCCGCTCGGAGGGGAGGTCTCGCCGGTTATGCGGATTATCCTGGCGGGAAACATCCGCATGCACATCTTCATCACGGCACGGAGCCCGACTTGTACTTCACCGATCGAGGCATCGAGGAGCTGGAGAAGCGGCGCGGCGAGGAGGAGGTCACTTTCGAGTGGCTGGCCGAGCAGCTGCGCACGTTCGTCGACCTGAACCCGGACTTCGAGGTCCCGGTGGAGCGGCTGGCCACGTGGCTGGCGCGGCTGGACGACGAGGACGACGAGGACGAGTGAGACCGGCGGGACCTGCGGCGCGAGCGCGCGGGGCCCGCTGCGGCGGGGGGGGGCCCCCCCGGGGGCGGGGGGGCCCCCCCGGGGCGGGGGGGGGGGGGGGGCGGCGGGCCGGGGGTACCCCAAAAACTAGGAGCAATCAGGGGGGGGTGGGCGGGGGGAAA